>NZ_JAZFTO010000127.1:0-31615 GCF_036446775.1 Candidatus Desulfatibia sp. | reverse complement strand
GGGGGGCCTGACGGGCCCGCCGCTCTTGCCGTTGATATTGATGAGCGCGCCCAAGGATACCCCCATGCAGTTGAAATATTCCCTGGCGATTGCCAATGCTGTCAGCACGGCCTGGCAGACCTGGCAATCCGGGCTTACCGGCACTCTTTCTTACCCCGCGTTTGCCGCTTTTCCGGGTCCTGTAGCTCCTCCTATGCCGAGTATTCCAATGCCGCTGGCGGCGTTTTCTTCCCCCGGTGAATCCCAGTTTTCTCCGTCAACCCTGAAGAGCGCCATGGAAGCCAACTTTGCCAATCCGATAGCAGCACATTCTTCTGAGCTGTTTGACTCCCTTGCCAAGGCATTTAATACCGTCTTTCAGATGTTCAAACCGATGACCCTGGTTCTTTTGGTATTAGGAACGGGCCCGATCCCGAGTTTCGCACCTCCGTTTGCACCCGTCGGGCCTGTTGCAGGAGGAAGCGCCCTCCCGACCCCCTTCCACTTCCTGACCATACCTTTACCGCCTATCCCGGGACCGACGGGCAAGTACCTGATCGAGTTGACACCGTTTAAGAGGTAACGATACAAAACCAGGTGCTGTAGTGGGACTCCACCCGCATAGCGGGTGGCCTCAGGAGGGCCCTGAAAGGGGCCTAAAAGCATCGTGATTCCTGGATATTACAATCCAATATCAAGGACGTAGCCGTTAAGCTAAAGGCTATGAACATTGAACATCCAACGTCCAACATCGAATTTTGAATAAGGTATTCTGCCTATTTTTATAAACTATAAACTGGCGGAGCGAAGCGATTTCATCATTCGATGTTCAACGTTCTATGTTCGATGTTGGACGTTCAAAAAATGCTTTATTTTGCCACTATTGAGTATATTTATAATCGCCTGACCGGCAGAGCCTATTAGGTTCGCACCAGCAGAGCTGGTGGTTTAATGTGATCAATTAACTCATTATTCTCTTCAAGCTACCGGTTCGACCGGTAGTCACGGACTTTACGGGCGGGTTGACGATTACTAACGGGTTTGATAATCACGTTCTAAATTCTGTTATATTTGCCCGTATATTGTATAATCGGTATTGTTCATAAAATATTCGGGTTCACCTGAAAGGAAGAACTATGCTGATTACTGAGATACTCGCCCGCAATGCCCGCATGTATGCTGCCAAAACAGCCCTTGTGGAGCGAGAGCCGGAAAAAAAAAGGCGCTGGGAAATTTCCTGGAAGGAGTTTGACGACCAGGCCAATCAGGTAGCCCAGGCTCTCATTGCCCGTGGAATCAAAAAAGGAGACCGGGTCGTTCATTTGATGACCAATTGTCTCGAGTGGCTGCCCATCTATTTTGGCATCCTGCGCACCGGCGCCTGGGCGGTGCCGCTGAACTTTCGATTTGTGGCCAAGACCATACGCCGCTGCGCGGAGACCGCGGAAGCCAAAACTTTTATCTTTGGGGAGGAATTCATTGACCGCATTAATGCGATAAAAAGTGATCTGGACAAATTCGTAGAGACTTATATTTTTGTAGGGCCTGAAGCAATGCGACCGGACTATGCAGAGCCGTACGGGGAAGTTCTGGCATCACAACCCAAGGTTGATCCCGCAACTAAGATCAGTATCACTGACGAGGCCGCGCTCTATTTTACCTCCGGTACCACCGGCACCCCCAAAGCAACGCTGTTGACGCATCGCAATCTGGAATTTTCCTGTTTTTTGGAAAACCACCATCACCGCCAGACCCACGATGACAACTTCCTCTGTTTGCCGCCGCTGTATCACACCGGTGCCAAAATGCACTGGTTCGGGAATTTTATTGTGGGGGCCAGAGCTGTCATTTTAAAAGGGATCGAACCGCAGTGGATTATGGAAGCTGTTTCCGAAGAAAAGATAACGGTGGTCTGGCTGCTGGTTCCCTGGGCGCTGGATATTCTGTTTGCCATTCAGAGCGGGGCTTTGAAACTTAAAGATTATAACCTGGATCAGTGGCGGCTGATGCATATCGGGGCACAGCCCGTGCCGCCCAGCCTGATTAAAGAATGGAAAAGAGTTTTTCCACATCACCAGTATGACACCAATTACGGCCTGACCGAATGTTCCGGTCCGGGATGTGTTCATCTGGGGATGGAGAACATGCACAAGGTTGGTGCCATCGGTGTGCCGGGTTTTGACTGGGAAATCAAGATTGTTGATAATCAGTTTGAGCCGGTCGCAGCGGGCCGGCCCGGTGAGCTGATGGTCAAAGGCCCGGGAGTGATGCAAGAATATTATAAAAATCCGGAAGCAACCCAAGAGGCACTGGCTGACGGCTGGCTGAAAACCGGCGATATTGCCCGACAGGACCAAGACGGTTTTATCTGGCTGGTGGACCGCAAAAAAGACGTGATTATCACCGGTGGTGAAAACATTTATCCGGTGGAGATTGAGGACTTTCTGCAAACCCACCCCAAAATACAGGACGTGGCCGTTATCGGGCTCCCCAGCTTGCGTCTGGGAGAAATCGCCACAGCCGTAATCCAGGTCAAGCCCGGTCAGGAACTTACCAAAGAAGAAGTAAACGAATACTGCCAGGCACTTGCTCGCTTCAAAAGGCCCCGCAGAATTATTTTTGAAGATGTGCCCCGTAATCCGACCGGCAAAATTGAAAAGCCCAAGTTGAGAAAAAAATACAGCGGGATAACAGAAAGCTTTTCAATTTAAAAGGAATTAAGGGTAAACAAGATGAAGAACCGGATTTCAATTTTGGCCCTCATATTGACCCTGGTCGTTATGCCCGCCTCCTTGAAGGCCGCGGAGACGGTCCGGCACGATCTTAAGGTTGTGCTGTATCCAAAAGAGCAACGTTTTACCGCCGAAGATACGATCACTATCCCTGAAAAGCTTTTCCCTGATTTGCAATTTCTCCTGCACAGCGGATTGCAGCCCTCCTCGCCCACTGCGGGTGTGCAGATTATTAGGGATGCCGAGAGGTCGGAAGCCGTCCCCCTGGAATCTTTCAAGGTCAACCTCCCGCCGGGGCGGAACACATTTGTGCTTGAGTACGGAGGAACTATTGGCCACAGTCTACAAGCGTACGGCAAGGAGCAGGCTCGAGGTTTCAAGCACACAGCGGGTGTGATTTCCACAGAGGGAGTGTATCTTGCAGGGAGCTCTAACTGGTATCCTGTGTTTGGTAAAACGCTGGTGACCTTTAGCCTCCAGGTGGAGCTGCCGCCGCAATGGGACGCAGTCAGCCAGGGCGAACGCACGCTCCATATTAGCAAGGGGGATGCGACCGCTGTGCGGTGGGAGTCGCCCCAAGTGCAGCAAGAGATTTATCTCGTTGCGGCCCCTTTTATTGAATATACAAAGCCTGCCGGCAGGGTCACCGCCATGGTCTTTCTCCGCAAACCGGACGAAAACCTGGCCGGAAAGTATCTGGATGCTGCCGTCCGGTATCTGGAAATGTATGCAATGCTCATCGGCCCTTATCCCTATAAGAAGTTTGCCCTGGTTGAAAACTTCTGGGAAACCGGCTATGGCATGCCCTCCTTTACGCTCCTTGGCCCCAAGATTATTCGCTTCCCCTTCATTCTGCACTCCTCCTATCCTCACGAAATCCTCCATAACTGGTGGGGCAACAGTGTCTTTCCGGATTACGAAAAAGGCAACTGGACCGAAGGACTGACCGCTTACCTGGCAGACCACCTTATCAAGGAAATCAGGGGCAAGGCAGCGGCATACCGCCAGGGGGTCCTTCAAAAGTATGCCGACTATGTGCTTAAAGGGCGGGATTTTGCGCTGGTCCAATTCCGCTTCCGCCACAGCACTGCGTCTGAAGCCGTCGGTTACGGCAAAGCCCTGATGTTTTTCCACATGCTTCGTCAAGAACTGGGCGATGCAATTTTTGTGCAGGGTCTGCGGGACTTCTTTAATAAAAACCGTTTCCGGATGGCCTCTTTTGATGATCTTCGTAAAAGCTTTAAAAGGGTATCCGGCCAGGATATGAGTGTCAATTTCAACCAATGGATAACACAGCCGGGAGCGCCGGCCTTAAAAGTCAGCCGGCCGCAGGCCAGACCCGCAGGAGGCGGATGGATTCTAACCGCCCTAATAGAACAGATTCAAATAGAAGATGTGTATCATTTACGCATTCCGGTTGCAGTAACCATGGAAGGGCAAGACCGGGCTTTTCAGACGGTGGTTGTTATGGATAGACAGCGTCTTGAGCTGGAGCTCCGCATGCCTGCCCGGCCCATAAGGCTGGATGTGGATCCTGAGTTTGATCTGTTTCGCAGGCTTGACCGGGATGAGATTCCTGCGGCCCTGTCACAGGCTCTTGGAGCGCAAAAACTGCTGATTCTGCTGCCGTCTTCGGCTAATAAGGGCCTGCTTCAAGCCTACCGTGATCTGGCCCGATCTCTGGCTCAATCAGGACCGGACGAAGTGACCGTCAAGTTAGATACCGAGGTGCAAAAGCTTCCGACAGACCGTGCCGTTATCCTTTGCGGGTGGGAAAATCGTTTCAGATCGGATATGGTTTCCGCTCTATCAGGATATGATGTTAGCATAAATCAGGAGAAAGTATCCATCGGCCAAACCAGCATCCAGCGGAAAGATCATGCAGTGGTGCTCACTTCAAGACAGCCGCGCAATAAGGATTTATCCATTACGTGGATCGCATCCGACCTGCCCCAAGCCCTACCGGGCCTTGGGCGTAAACTTCCGCATTACCACAAGTACAGTTACCTGGGATTTAAGGGGCCAGAGCCCGTCAACGTAGCCAAGGGCCAATGGCCGGTTCTTGATTCGCCCATGGCAGTTTTTCTGCCGCGCTCGGACGGCACGATTGCGAAAGTTGAGCGAGGAAAACTGGCACCCAGGGTACCTCTGGCAACCCTGCGTTAGTTCGTTTCCATCCATAAATGGCCCTTTTTGCCCTGCTCGGCGTTCTCTCTCCGAGGCGTAGGCTCTACGAGCCGGAGGCCGCGGGTTTCCGGCTGCGGCGTACAGGCGTACGCCTCACCGCAAACCCTTGTGCGGCCTTGATCAGAACAAAAATTGCTCATTTCTGAATTGGAAACTACATCGTGCTCAAATGTATTTATGGATGGGCACTAGTTCGAATTTTAATGAAATGTTCAGGATTTGGTTAATCGGAGCCGACCGGACAGGAGGCCATACATTCGGAGCAGTTGTAAAAAATACCGGAAACAGCCGCTTGCCAGACGTCCCAGAAATCGGGGTTAAAGACAATACCTTTTATTTCTTTGTCGTCAGCTCCCGGCAATTTTCTCATAGCGGCAATCACATTCGGCAGGCCGCTGCGTACGGCATGGGAGGCACAGGCACGATAATCCAAATCGCCCCCTTCTCCGATGGCCTCCACCGGGCAGGCCGCCCGGCAGGATTCACATTGGTCACAGGGATTTTCATCCAGGGTGTGATCAGCTTGCAAGGAGGCATCGGTAACAATCGTTCCCAGACGCACAAAGGGACCGAAATCAGGGGTGACCAGCAACCGGCTTAATCCGATGCCGCCCAGACCTGCAATGGCCGCAACGGTTTTATGATTAATTTCTCCCCGCATGCCTTTGGTCTCAGCGCCCATATCGACCGGCAGATAAGGCGGTATGCTGACAGCTCTGGCACCCTCTTTTGCCAGCAGTCGTGTCGTTTCCAGGCTGATCTGATTGATGCGCTCATAGACACACATCGAATCGTAACGGTTCAAAAGAAGGTTGCCGGAACACACGGCGGTTCTGTTCAGCACAACACCAATGCTGAGGAGTGACTGGGCTCCGGGTAAAAGTTTTGTGGGCTCTTCGCCATGCTCCTGCAAAAGAGGTGAATCGGCTGGCGCCACGCCGACCAAGTCCGCTCCCATGGCCTTTACCTGTTCTTTTAGTTCAACAGCAGAAAACATAGTTCCTCCTTTTTAAATTGTTTGATTCAGGACTTTCGATTTGTTCAGGTATGGCATAAATGGCTATGTTTTTCAAGAAGATGGAGCAGAAATTCAATATTTCATCGTTTCAATTGTGAATGACGCAAACCAAGCTCAGCCATGGAGTATGTCCAAGTGACAAAAAGATTCATACATGATATTATCCAAGCAGCAAGGAACAACAATTTCGATTTTTATAGTAAAAAACCAATAATCAATAACAATATAAGACCACAGCAAACCATGTTTTTCGGAAAAAGAAAATATGAAGTCTCGGACCCTGCCTTTTACGACTCCCTCATAGCCGAGCAGAAGCAACGCGCGCGGCAACATTCCCAAGATGCCAAGGAATGGCTGGAGCTGGGCCGTCTCTGCGAAGCAAAGATCGACATGATTCAATATTCTGCCAGACAACAACTTGTCATCCGCTATTTTTCCCCTTTTTTTGTTTTAGTATTATTAGGAATTATTGCTACCTATTATTTTTTCGCTCCCCAATTGATGGTCAATGCATGGCTGTCCGGACTGACATTGGCCGCTTACCTATTTGCAGCAGCAGCTTTAATCTATATGTGGTTTTTGAGGTATCCGCTATCGGGCCGCAAGTATTTTTTAAAAGCGCTTCAATTGGACCCGCAATGCGGTGATGCGTATGTACATCTGGGTTTGATTGCGCTGAGAAGATATCAAAAGCGAACGGCTTACCGGTTCTGGGAGCAGGCTGTCCGACTGCATGCAGGCAACAAAACCAAGATAGAACGAGAGCTAAAATCGATATACCAAAAAGAGTTTATCTCATTTTTCAAAGAAAAATCGGAAAATGAGACCAGGATGCAGAGGATCATCGACCATCAGTTGGATCAGATCAGACAACTGCGTTCGGAAAATGCCAACCTTGAAACAAGGGTTGCAAGTTTAAGCGCTAAAGTGGACCAGGCCAAATGGGAAATTAGCCATAAAACAAAGCAGCTGGACAAAGAAATGCGGCAATATATTTCCACAATCCGGCAAGACTATGAAAATAAAATTGCTGAATTACAGCAGGAAACTGCGGCCGAGGCCCAAGAACTGGCCCAGCGTGATTTTGTCAGGTTGACCACGGAAATTATGGAATCCAAGGCCGGTCTTGAAGAGCAGAATTTTGCAACGGCGGCCAGAGCAGTTGAAAACATAGTGGGCGGACGCGCCTGGCAGGAGTTTCCGGAACAGACCCGCTCGTATCTGGCTACCGCCGAACAGGTTTATACTGTTCTTACAGAGCAGGAGCAAAAGCCGGATTACAGCCTGGTGGGGATGGAGTTGTGCAAGGCTTTGGAAACCGAGATTAACCAAAGGCTTGTAGGTCCTTTTGTAGAATATCTTGAAAACAACATATCAGATTTTTTGAAAATACATCAAACCGGTACAAGTAAAGACGGCCCCTCTTATTTTACCTATCTTGCCAAGGTGGTGGACCAGGCAAATTATCCGGAAGTGACCTCCCTGACCCTGGGGCAATACCATTTTGTGCTAAACCTGACATTGCAGCAAGATTACGCGTTAAAAGAATACGGCGATTTTCTGGGCTGGATTTGTGCCTCTTCAGGCGTTTTGTTGGGAAAGACATTTTTGAGCAAATTGGAAATAGTAGTAAAACAATACCGCAACACGATAGCCCACCAAGCACCAATGAATAAAGATGAGTATGACCATTTAAGAGAATTGATACTTTCCGGAGACGGCGCCTTATTGAAAATCTGCTCCAAGGTTGAAAACGATAAAATTGGAAAAAGGTGCTTGACATGAGCACGGATGTGCTGTAGTGTTTAAGTCAATACTAAATTGGATCGTTGTTATGGAAAAAAAGCAAGCCGAATTATTCAAAGTTTTGGGTGTGGAATCCCGCATTAAGATCCTGGAACTTTTAAAGCACAAAGGACCTCTCGGTGCCAATGAGATGTCAGAGAAGTTGGGCATCACACCCTCGGCCGTTTCACAACATCTGAAGATTCTCAAGCACGCCGGATTGGTCAGAAATGAGCGCAAAGGCTACTGGATACCATATAAGATAGACCCGGCTGCACTTGAGAAATGCGGGGAACTTATTTCCACGATCTGCAACTGCGGGTGTAAAGGAACTGGGCAGTTTCGCGAAGCCGAAGTGAATACAGCCGAAGATAAGGTTGCCGTTCTGAGAAAATACGAGCAGGAGCTTCAGGAGGAGATGAAGACAGTGCAGGCTCGAATCGAAGAGTTGGGGAAGGAGGTATAGCTTATATTTTTTTGCCTTAATAATTAAGTAGTTGCTTAATAACTTAACAGAATGCACCAAAGAAAGGAGGTGATATTGATGGCTGACAAGAAAAGTAGCAATTGCGGGTGTGGTTGCCTGCCGCAGCTCAAGACAGGCTCCAAACCTACAAAGCCGGAGGTTAAGAAGTCTGAGAAACCTAAGAACTAACTTACTTCGAAGACGGCGAGTACTGGCCGGGATAGGTGAAGATATCTGCTCTTATCCCGGCTTTTCAATGTATTTGTCAATGACAATTTCTGAATGAAAAGGGTAAAGGGAATATTGACTCAATTGATTCTATAGTGTAAATGCAGGCAATGAATCATCAAATGTAAACTGGATTAAGGCGAGTAAAAAATACAATATTTATCAAACTCAAGGCTTGTCTCTGAACTTTGATTAAATTTTTGCTCTTATATCCTGTTATGAAATCGCCTTGTAGCAGCTTTGGTATTATTACTGTAGCAATAATATTTGCACTGCTTTTCACTGCTCCGGTCCATTCAAACACAGGTGACATTCCCGAACTAATACTTGACTTCCCGATTTTCGACGGCCCGTTTGACTGGGCTAATGGTTACACTTTCCCCAGCATGAATCAGTCTTTGAATTTTTCAAAGAATTTTTATCAATACACTCACCTGACTTTACAAAAGCATTTTGAAAACGAGCCTTATTGGCAGAGTAGAGTCTCTATCGCAGCCTTTGACATTCTTGCTATATGGTTCCCTTTAGGTAGTTCCTGGCTTCATGAGGAGTGGCACAGAGCCGTTATGAGTAACAGAGAGGTGGAAAGCTACAATGAAGTGTATAAATTTGACCTGTTTTCGAAAACGATTGCTGTAACCGATGTGAAGGATAATGATCTTGTCCGATTCAAAAGGGATCATCCTGCAGAATTTGTAAGACTACATACCGCTGGTATAGAGTCAGGTTATGAACTTAACTTTGCGCTGGAAAAAGACAAATTCTTTTTCGGTACGGAAACTCAGGATGATCTGCTGCTTTGGCTAAACTATGCTAATAATATTGCCTACATTTTCATAGGGTCCTCCAGTGAGGCTGATGATATTACAAGGGATATAATCGAGGACGAGGGAACGGATATTGCCGAACGTGACTTTACCGGGCTTGATGTTACTGCCTGGGTATATGACCTGTTCAGGTCAGATGAACCCTATGAGGCAAGGGGAACGCATCCTTCAGGTGTTGGCATTGACCGTTATATTTCATACTCAGACCTGTCTGACGATGAAAAGGACTTTTTAAAAAAGCAGCGTATTCTTTCCTTATTAAATCTGCTTGACCCTTTTCTTGTAAGCAAGCCTTATTTTATAGGAACCAACCCTTTTAATGAAAAACAGATAAAATGGAATTTTACTGTTAGACATCACCTGACATCATTCGGATACTGTATCGGGACAAACCTTTTTCTTCAGCAGGACCAGTACAACCTATTGACATCATTTCGCCTTTATAGTAATAGGAGCCACTCATTCCCTGGATTTGGACTTGAACTACTGAGATTCCCTGCTGACTTATTCTCAAAAACTCTCTCTATTTCTTCAAGGATTGAATTATGGTTGCAGCCCGAGGAGCAGGCATTTCAGACCTCCAGTTCCGAACCAGGAGGTCTAATTTCTCTGAAAACAGCTTATCCTCTTTCAAAAAATATTGAGTCTTATATTGAGCTTGAAGGAAAGACAGACGGGTGGGTAGCAGGGAATGTGTATCTTGATGATAACTTCAGTGTACGCATAGGAATTACATGGAAGATACTGCCGAAAAAAAAGTGAAAAAAACTCAACTGAAGTAGTATGCTCATATATTGCGATCTAACTTAATCAACATAAGGAACACAAATAAGGCGAAGGAACACCTTCTTTAACATATCCTGACAGTGATTTTTAAATTCCGTGTTCAAAATAATGGGACAAAGCAATCCAATAGCCGCAAATAATCGTCTGTTGCACCGAAAAGATGGTACATATGCACTGATTCTTCACTGTCAACATCAGCGAAGCATTGACACCGGAAAACTCGGCAAAATGAGCGTGAGCAAAGGATGTTATGTCTATGTTGGGAGTGCTTTCGGTTCCGGTGGCGTTCTTGCACGAATTAAACATCACTGCCGAATCTCCAAATCCCCTCATTGGCATATTGATTATCTCAGGCCGGCCGTCGAAATAACTGAAGTGTGGTATTCACATGATCCAATAAAACGAGAGCATCAGTGGACCAGCATCTTTATGGGAGTTCACGGAGTTAAATTACCACTCAGGGGCTTTGGTTCGTCTGACTGTAAATGTGACTCGCACCTTTTCTTTTTCATTACACAACCAACGGTCAAGATGTTCCGAACGCGCATTGAACACGCAATCCCCAATCACCATAGGATAGAATGGATAGATCGGAATGCTTTAAGTAATATGAATTAGCAAAATAGATTTCTTCACAAATATGAACAGGGTTTGAGTTTAAATTTAAGCGAAAATTTCTGTTAAACTCTCGGACCGTAATAACTTTTTCAAAACCCGCCTTGTTCTCTGGAGACTTTTCTTATAAGCGTGGGGAAACTGAGGTTATGATTTGGATACCCAATCTTCTATTTTTGGGAAGGCATGATTCAGGCAAGATGTACGAAACCGCTTCGTGACAGTTTTCAGACTTGATCGGCTATACCACTTCAGTTTAAACCTTATTCTTAACACCCCATTTTCAAAGCTTTTTGATGTTATCCGAAAACCGCCGATCATTTTCGTCGAGCTGACATGCGGACCAATACAGGGGCATGCATCATAATCTCCAACCTTAACGATTCTGATATTATCACCTGTGTCTGACGGTAGACGGTCAATGTCATAATATTTTTTAGCTTCCTCCAGACTGACATACTCTTCAGTTACCGGCAAATCAGCATCGATAACGTCATTGACACGCTTTTCAATCCCATTAATTTCATCATCACTTAAGTCTCTATGATAATGATAGTCACATTTTGATTTTTTCTTTTCAATATGAGCGCTAAAACAACGTCCGCAGCCAAACATTCTATCCATGGTCTGATTAAGAATATGCTCTGCAGAGTGCATGCGTGGGTCAAACTGTTTTTTCATGATAATATCAATTCCATTATGAATCTGTCTTTAATAAATGTCAGTAGTATAATGAATTTTGAAATCCAAAGATATTTTCTCTCTTAATCCTATCCAAAGTTTTCAGATCCACTTCAAATGGTATTTCCGGTAAAACTGGTGCCGGCAACAGATTTCTATAAGACGGCGTAGCATTAATTTTCATATTATAAGCGATCACCATCAAATTCTCCAGGGTCAGAACATCCTGAATATTATACGCCAGCAAGGTTTCCAATGCCCTTTGATTTCCGGTTCTCTTGTAATCGTACCAAAGCAGGACTGCGAAAAAACCGTCAACACCAGCCAGATCTCCCCGGTCAATCCCCAGCTGAATTTCGCAACTTTTTAGACCGCCTCTGTATCCCAGGCTCCCGAGAATGTATCTTAAGTCAATGTGGGCGTGATCCAGTTTAATGCCGAAATATCTTTCAATGAACGGAACGTCAAAAGTTTTACCATTGTAAGTTACGATGACCTTATATTTGCCGATGTCATCAGGAAAGTCGTCAAGGTTCTGGCCGTTGATATAATAGGTTATGGAATCGCTGTCATATAGAGCAATGGTCGTTATTATATTTCCCCAGCTTTCCAATCCGGTTGTTTCAATATCCAGATAAACTGTTGAATTTCTGAATTCAGGGAAAAACCGCCCGTGCTGATTCGCCGGGAGCAGATCTGAAAAATAATTTGGGTTGTAAGATTTGAGGTTTTGCTTTGATTCTTCAAGGTATGAGGTAATGATATCCATCTTGGATTGTGATAAACGAACTGGGCAATTTTGTGTGAAATCATCCCAGCTGTGTATTCCCGAGTCCCAAAACCGTTGTTCAGTCTTGGGTCCTATACCGGGGATATGGATGAATGTGTTTTTGAGCATTAATATTCCTTGCGGTTATTAATCATTTGAATGAATGGGCATACGCATCAAGATGTAACCTGTAATAAAGGAAATTGCGAATGAATTCAACTACGACTCTTTAGATTTCAATCTGGTTTGTGGTTTAAAAAATATAAAGACTGTGATATGGGTTTGATATGTATAAATAAATTATGCGGGTTTCTTAAGGGGCTTATGAGATGCGCATTGCAACGTTGAAAAAACACGGACAAGAAGTCGCGGCGATTCGAGCGGAAAATGGTTATGTGTCGCTGGCGCGAGTGAATGCCAATTTTGATGTGAAGTTTCCGACGGATTTGAAGATTTTGCTGGATTGCGGGCAGTTCGACATTTTGAAAGTGTGGTACGACGGGGAAGGAAAAGATGCACTGGCTGATTTGCCGGTGGAACAGGATGTGGCTTTTGGGCCGCTGTTTCGATATCCGGGGCGCATCTGGGGGATTGGATTGAACTATCGCGAGCACGCCAGCGATCTGACGGAGAAGGTGCCCGAACAATATCCCGGCAGTTTTATCAAGTCATCGACCACGGTGATTGGGCCGGGCGATGTGATTGAGATTCCCCGGTTGTCAGAGCGCACGACGGCTGAGGCCGAACTGGGGATTGTGATTGGGAAGACGTGTAAGGATGTGCCGAAGGCCAACTGGCTGGATGTGGTGGTGGGGTTTACGACGATTATTGATATGACGGCGGAGGATATTCTGAAGCTGAATCCGCGCTATTTGACGCTGTGTAAGAACTTCAATACATTTTTTGTATTCGGACCGGAGATTGTGACGCCCGATGAGATTGATGATGTGAATGCGCTGAACGTGACGACGGTGATTAACGATCGGGATCACGCGACCAATGTGGTGTCGAATATGACGTTTCCACCCGACTATCTGGTGTCGTTTCATTCGGAAGTGATGACGATGCATCCGGGCGACGTGATTTCTTCGGGCACGCCGGGCGCCGTGCCGATTGCAGACGGGGATGTGGTGACGTGTCGGATTGATGGGTTTGAATTGTTGACGTGTCCGGTGCGGGATTTGAAGGTGGATCGATAATGTCTTCGCACACAAAGCTGGTGTTGATTCTGATTCTGCTGTGTCTGGTGGATATGATGATTCCCGTGCCGATTTTGGGACTGGTACTGATTCACGTGGTGCTTTCGCGACCGCCCTGGTTTCAGAATCTGGTGCACAAGGTTTACGGCGATCAGATCTGATCGTGCCGATCTAACCGGTTGGAAAAGGCAGCGGTGAGTGTACTTTATCATGTTACTGCATGAACAAGTAGCATTGAAGCTTTGGAGGCGTTTCGGGCAGCCCCTGACAAGTTCGATCTTGTGATTACCGACATGACCATGCCGAACATGACGGGTATTCAGTTTTCACAGAAGCTTCTGGAGATAAGACCTGATATTCCGATAATAATTTGTACAGGCTTCAGCGCAAAGGTTGACGGCGAAAAAGCAAAGGCATTTGGTATTCGTGGATATGTCATGAAGCCAGTGGTTATGAGTGAAATTGCGAAAAAAATACGGGAAGTGCTGGATCAAGATTAAAGAATTACGGACCAGTTTTTACAATTTGAATAGCCATACTGATCCAGATAACTGCTATTCATCAACTGTTTTATAATGGCCGTAAAAGTACAAGATTCGGTTAACCAATCAAAACCCTTGACGACCTTAATAATTTCAACATACGATACGTCTTCTATAACTCTAAAAACGTTTCAACAATGCCTCTTACAGCGAGTGTTATCGGTATAAGGGCCTGTTGCCCGCCGTTTTCAAATAAATTGCCGGATCAAATTTTGTTGATAACATTTATTAAAGCTTAGAATTGATATTGAAAATTGAAAAGACGCCTTATAATTTAAACCGGCAATTTTGGGAATGGATTGGTTTTTTAGAGGTGCAGGCATTAATGCCGTTTTTTATTTTTTAGGATACGAACCAATGCCAAGCTCAGAATAAATACGCTTAAAGAAAAAATGAGATGGCGAGGGTTGGCAAACGAACTTCCAAGCAATACAAAACTGACCGTCCCCGGAAGAATCCCAACCGCAGTCCCCAGGGCAAAATCCCACTGTCTGATCTTGCACATGCCGGAGAAATATCCAACCAGGTCAAAAGGCAGGTAGATCAAGCGCATCACCAATACAGCCATGAATCCATTTTCATAAAGTCGGCAATCCAGCCAATGCAGGTGCTGACTATGCGCACTCATTTTCCGGACGATTTCTCCCCCAAAATATTTCCCAACGATATATGATAAATTTGCACTTAGATTTTCGCCTATCAAAACAAAAATCAGGCCTTGTAGCGGACCGAAAAGAAGGCCACCTGTCACCGTTAAAACGGTTGCCGGTAAAAAGGTTAAAGGCCGGATAGTAAAAAAAATGATGTAAAAAATTGGTCCCCAAGGGCCAAACAGGCTTAGCCATTTCTGAAGAAGATGCGGGTATTCCCGTAACGGTATGTTCCCGGTAAAATATTTATAAATCAAAATACCGGCCAATAACATCCAGAGTCCAAACAAAAATGGTTTAACAACCTTTTTCATGAGCTAATCGCACTGTCCTTAATATTATTATAACTTATGTCCCGTAATAATGCCTAAGAAGGTAACCAAAAATAACTCCAATAAGAGTACCAGATCTATCAAGGGCATCCCATTCCCCTTTAAAACTTCCCCAGAGAACAGAAAAAATTAAAACTCCGCAAACCGTAATTACGAAAAATATGGTTACAATTTTTTTACCTTCAGGATCCTTCATTACCAAAATTCTCCTGTAAACTCTCCATGATTTGAGTTGGAATTTCTAAGCCGCATTTTATGCTTTGCACTTTTTCTAAAAAAGTTTTCATACTAATTGGTTTCGGAAGAAATATTGTATTTTTTGGTTCATACCTTACTTGGGCTGAAAAAAAGATGAACTTTGAGTGACGGGTGTTTGGATGCCTGGCTAATTTTTTATAGACTTCTATTCCTGAAATAGTGGGTAAAGCGATATCCAAAATTATAAGATCAGGCTTAATGCTTATTGCAAGCTCGATTCCCTTATGACCCTCATTTGCATCAAATATTTTTAGTACATTATTTGGAAAGCCAGTCATTAAAAATTCTTTTAAAATTTGAATCAAGCCTGTTTCGTCTTCAATGATTAATATTTTCTTTGCATCAGCATTTTCAAGTGTATCTTCAAAACTTTTTTGTTCTTGTAGCTCATTAATCTTCTTCTTTATATCACTCAATTTCATTCCCTTTTGTTTATAATATTGAATCATATCCATTCTTCTGAGAATTTCTTGCCTGTAATAAAAATCTTTTCTCCCTACCCTTTTGCAGGGCTCAAAAAAGCCAAGATCTTTATATTTCCTTATTGTCTCGATCGATAGTTTAAAGATATTAACCACATCTTTGATAGCAATCATCTCGCTATTAGACATTTTAATATTCTCCTTTTCCACTTTTTATTTAATTATGTGGTACATGATACATAATTGTTTTTACAAAAAAATAATTGCACTAAATTTGATATTTTTCTATCGGCTATTACCTCACTTTAAGCACTTCAAACTTTCAATTGCTTTTGAATTGATTGGCCAGGTCGTTGTCGACGACGTACATGCAGATTTCCTTGGCTCCTTGTTCGGTATAATTCCATTTTTCACAAAGATTGTTCATCATGAAGGTTACGTCGTTCCGGATTTTTTTGTCGTAAGTCTTAAAATCTTCGGTGTCGTAGTCCTTGACGGCGCGCCTAAAGTTTTCGTTTTCAAGGAAAGGTTCCAGCACCTTTTCTTTAAGGTTGTAAACATACCTTTCATGCAGTGAGTGATAGATATCTGTTTCGGTTATTGGTTTTCCCTCCAGCAAAATCTCCTGGGTCAACGTCCGGGAGGTATATTCCTGGTGGATGTTCTTTCTAAACAGATAGCGATCGTGATTATTTAGCTTTTCACTCACCAGGCGCGTTTCGATATTCTTGAAGAAAGCTTCGGTTATTTCCAGTTTTTCTCCGGTAAACTTGCACGTTTCGACGGCTCCTATTTCGAAGTTAACGGCAAAAAGATAGTTTTGAATATCCCGGGATATCTGTTCCTCGTTGTAATAGTAGAGCGACTCTTTGACTTCCTGCAGTACCGTGTAGTTGTACATGTGCAGCAGTGAATCGAGAAACCCTTCGGGGATCGAATCTTTGATTTCCCGGCGAGATTTAGTGAAAAAGTTATTCAACATTGACATGTTGATGAGTTTGTCGCCCGTGGCATATTTGGAATAAAACGCATTAAATATTTTAATGGAATCGCGCCCGGAAATGCCAAGCTTGCCTTCGGTTTCCGATTCGGCAATGATTTTACGTCTGCGTGCCGCCGTTAATTGTTTTCTATCTTCCTCCGTCAGCCAACCCGGAATGTATCCGGTATAAAGGTCCATTTTGAGAAGCCGCAGGTTATCATCACAATAAAGCTTGTATTTGTTCGCATCGCCGATCCATTCCAGCATTGCCGGTGACTCGGTGTTTAGCCGGGAGGCGATAATAACACGGGCAAAATTGTTCAGTACTCTGGGCAAGAAGCTCTGGCCAATATGTTTTCCGAAAACGTTATGGTAAATCTCTACCTCTGTATTCAGATCCAGAACATACGGAATTTGTATATTCTCAATACGGTCTGAGAAGGAAGGGAATTCCTTTATGTTTTTTTTGTCTTCGGGGTTCATCAGCGCCAAAAAAAGAGAGTTTACGTTTTCCTCAATATCTTCCACTTTGTGGATGCCTTCACTGATAATGTTATGAAGCTGGATCAATCGCTCGGTATTGTGGGATTTGATGTCCATGAGAGCGTAAATGCCGTTGTTGGTTTTGGCATAGCGCGAATATAAATATCTAATCTGATTGCCGTCCTGCAGCATCATGTTCAACCGGTTTTGGAGAAAGTTATTGCTGATTGTATTTTCTTTTAAAGGTTTATCGCCGGGATTAAAGACACTGATGCCTTCTCCGAGGCGCCTGTTGAACGGGTACGATCTTGTATACAGCATCTTAAAGACTTTCTGGGGACTCTTCAGCTTGCCCAATAGCGCCTGGTACAGCGAACTGCAAATCGTACAAGGATTATTGCTGAATACCCAGTCGTATTCTTTTTCGGTAAACAGTTTCCATTTTAGTTCATCATTATTAAACAGGTCATCGAAAAAAGCCCGGCGGTAATCCTTGGGAATCATCAAGACCGGGTGATCATGGCTGGGGCAGGGCACCTCTATGTATTCCGGCGTTGAAACCAGATGGGTTTGAGATTCAAAGAGTTCATGCTGATCCTGGGCCGATTTTTCCTGCATTTGAAGCAATTTTTCAAACATGGAAAGGGTAGCATGTTCTGAGGAACTCCCTAATATTTTACGGTCCAATCTCCAGACTGTTTCGTAACAAGCACCGTCTTCCGTATTGGTATACTCTTCAAATTTTGTTAAAAGGTTGTTTAAAAAAGTACTCTTACCGCTGCCGTGGGGACCTTCAAAAATGTAAATCTTATTTTGTTGGGCACCGCGCTTCATGGCATCAACAAGGTTGATCAGCCGGTTGGCAAAAAGTCGGTCGGCGAAAAAGGGGTGATCCAAACCTTCTACAAAGAGCCGACTGCAATCGTAGCGAACAAAATCGATCGATTCGGGATCATCGGGGTACTCGTTGACGCCTTCTCCGATATAAGTCTTGATCATGTCATGAAACACCTGGAAAATATTGCGCAGCACAACAGATGGCTTGGCGGTAAGCGATTTGAGAAATTCCTCAAAGGCGATGGTGGCGCGCTGGTCCCGCTGGCCCATGCTGCGATCGATCTTCTCCATGGCTAGTTTAATATTTTCCATACCGTATCCTACAAAAGCTTTTTGCTGGAAAGCTTGCGATCTTGCATGGTATACAACACCCGCTCCCATTTTACTTCCGGCTCCTGGTCTTCTGTTTGCGAAGGGCCGGCATGGCCGAAGAATACATCTTGCCCCTGAGATTGCGGTGTCGGAACAACCTCATTCGTTTCAAACTGAACAGGTCCGCCCCAGAGATATTCAATCCCCATCATGGTATTAAAGATAAAATCTTTCACCAGGGGTTTCTCTTCAAAGTGATGCACAAGGTAAAGATTGTTGTCGACGCTTTTTTCCGGATCGACTTCAATGTGCGGGGGGTGATAGAGGGAGTTTCGCAGCATCCGGCGATAGTCTTGAGCCTTGCGGCTCTTGACATAGTACTCCCAAACCATTTTTTCAGGGTTCAATTTTTTACCGGCTACAAACAGTTTGTTTTTGGTGACAAAATCTTGATCAACGAATGTGTCGATCAACATGGAATCGCAGAAGTTTTCACGAACTTTAAAAATAAATTCTTGCCCCTTGCCCGTTTCCTGATCAAATTTTTTACGTTCGTCCAAATCAAAGCAACGCTGAAAATCCAAAGAATATTTTCCTTTATCGGCTATTTCTTCGATATAGTAAAATAGCCGCAGCCCCAGAGCATAAGGGTTCAGCCCTACGCGCGGCAACGACGCAACCACGGCATTGACGCGGGCAAAATCGACCTCGTGCCCCTTGATGCGATCATCCGGCAGGAAAAGGTTTTCGTGCCAATAGCTGGCCCAGCCTTCATTCATGATTTTCGTTCGAATCTGCGGTTGGAGGAACAGGGATGTTTTGCGTACCACCTGCATGACCGATTTCATCCACTTGTTGTCATCTTTATTTATGAAATTAGCATTTTCCATTAAAAACTGAATCAGATCGAATTTTGGTTTAGCGCCCTTTTCAAGATGTTTTTTAAAAAGTGCTTCAAATTCAGGGTATTTTTTGACCGCATCCGCAAAGAAGGATTGCTCTCCCAGGTCCCCGTGAGTACGCATACAATCGTTGTACCTTTCAATTTCCTTAATATATTCGTGGATCTTTATGTTTTTAACATCCTGCAAAAACACATCAAAGTAGTAGTCGAGACGTTTGGGCCGGTTTGCCGTCGATCCGCGATTCACCCGGGAAAGCTCGTCGTAATATCCCACTAAATTATCTATGCCGCGGGTAAACTCAATAACGTAATCTACCCATCTGCCCTTTTCCGACCTGAGCTTGGCTATCAAACGCTTGTCCGACAGGGCCTGCCCGTTGAAATCATCGTCCCAGGTATGGCGAAAGTACAGGTTGTTTTGAAAAAAATCGATGTGGGCAATAACATGATAAAAAATCATCACGTTCAACCAGTCCGGGTTGTTGTCGTTGTAAAAAGAGATGGCCGGCCGGGTGTTAATAACGGTTTCATACGGGTTGCCGGGATAAAGTTCATAGCGGCCTTTTTCTTTAAGGACTTCAACATCATGAACCCAGTAATCGTAAAGATTCGGAATCATCACTTTGGGGGTCAGCTCCAGCAGGTCCCGGTTGGTTACTATATACTCTAAGGTTTCGTCCCCAAAGCGCAAGCCGACAGCACGTGCTTTTTCTTTACACTCTTCCATAATTTTTTTGGTATGCTGGTTGATCAGTTCCATGACTCTTCTAAAATACAAGTTTCTACGAATTAACTAAAACTTACTATACCGGGCCACCATCGGCGCAGCCGCCTTATATAAAATCGCGCAGCGATTTTATTCGCTGATCAGCTTTTTGATTCCTTCAATAAGCCGCTGTTCGTCAGAATCTTCCTGCAAGATATCAAGCCGGAGCAGCTTGGGGTTTTCTTCCAGCAGCTTTGATTTGCTCAAATACTTTTCAACTTCGGTGTCGTTGGCGGAGTCGCTGGCGTGTGCGGCGATCGTAATACCGATTCTGTTGGCATAGGCCAGCATCTTTTTCAGCTCCGGAAGAGCCTCTTTTCCGCTGGTATCCCAGTCGTCTCCGTCGGTCCCGTGGAAAATATAAATATTGTAATCCTGTATCAGGTTCTCTTTTTCCACAATTTCGTTGACCAGACGATAGGCCGAAGACACCTGCGTGCCGCCGGCAACTTTGGAGTTATAATAAGTATAAAAATCTTTAACTTCTTTGGCCTTGGTATCATGCACGATAAAACGGGTTTCCACCTGACGGGCATACTGGTACAGCAGCCAGCTGTAGATCAAGACGTGCTGGGACACCACAAGTTCAGTGGCCTTGCCGATCATGGAGCCCGAATAGTCTCTTAAGAAAAAGACCATGGCCTGGGACTCATAGTCCTTTTCACGGGAGAGGATGCGATAGATTTTATCTTTGGGTGAGATAATAAAGCCGGTGGGGTCGATATTGCCGACATCGGGCAGATTCCCCAGGGCGATATTGGTTTCAATAATTTTGCGCAGGGTAGCTTTTTTATCGATAATCTGGCCAAACCCCCGATGTTTGTCGGTCATGTCATAGATATAACGGGTGAGGGAACGCTTTTTGCCCTTGTCTTTGAGATTGGGGAGTTCGAACTGCTCCGTAAGGATCTTGCCCATATCATAGGCATTGGACTCCATTTCATGCTGGCCATCGTCGCCTTCGCCCGGCCCAGCCCCTGGCGTCCCATCCGGGGGACGAATCGGCTCTTCGCCGATGGTTTCACCCTCTTCGCCTTCTCCTGATCCGCCGGCCTGCTCTTCTTCGAAGGGTTGCAAAGTCTGGTCATGAATAAATTTTTCTTCCACCGTGGTGGGAACCACCACGACCTTATCTTTGGCCCCTTTGCCCGGTTTGATCATCCGTCCGATTCGTATCTTGCGCGGAAACCCATCGTCCTCTCTTTTCTTGTCACGCTCCAGCAATTCGTCGACGCTGCGCAGACAGGTAATATAAGTGCTTTGAGGAGCATGGATGCCCTGCAATACGAAAGGATCGTTGCACGCGTAGATATTATCCGAAGCACGGTCAAACGCATCGCTTCCGGCAGCTTTGATACGCGCAACCGCCTGGGGCGCGTCATGGGAGTGATCGCCCTCCAGTTCGGCCAGGATTTTTTGCTCCTGTCGTGGCGTCAGGCCTCTTTTTTTAATCTGGCGATAAAGTTTTAACAGTTCAGAATCCATGTTCGTGTTACGTGTTATTTTCCATCCTCCTGCGTGCAGAAATACTCGATGGTTTTTTGGGCACAGGTTTTACAGTAATTGAGCTTGGTCAACATGGTGTCGATCATACGATCATACAGCTTCTGATTTTCTTCATTGGTACGATTTGCCAAAGCTCCGATGAGACTTCCGGATCCGGCAATGTCGGACTTGAGCCGAACGTCGGTGACCGCTTTGACCAGTTCCAGATTGTCCATGAAATCGTAATTGGGATCGACAGAGATTTTCTGGCCGTATATTTTGCGAATAGAAGTTCTGAAGGTTTCGCGCTTCTCCTGCGTCTTGAGCCCCAGGCGTTCTTCAATGCTTTTGATGTAGCGTTCATCGATTCTCATGGCCTGGAGTTCACCGGTCTGGGGGTCTTTGTATTTCCACATCTTGTCCGGCCCCAGGTTTTCGGCATCAATACCGATGATCATGTTGACATAGTTCATCACGTCTTTGCGGATGGCCAGCGGCTCATCCATATAGGCGTTAAACATTTCGGTCATGACCCTTTCGCGGTACAGGCCTCTGGCGGTTTTAAGATCTTCTAAGAACTTAGCCCTGTCATTGGCATCGGTAACGTAGTCCAGGACAATCCGTTCAAGGGTTTTAAAGATGTCATAGGCGAACATGCATTGTCCTTCATTGGTTTCGGAGCTTTCAATCAAAAGCTGGATAGCTCGTCCCAGGTTGCGTTGTCCCATGCCCTTTTGGCCAAAACGCTTGGTGATGTCCGGTTCGTGGTTGAGCGTGTCGATGACTTCGGCCAAGGTTTTGATGCTCTTCTCGCCGGCGACTTCACCGGCAGCCAATTTCATGGTTTCAATCGCTGTCAGCTTTTCGGAAGTAGGCAAACGGGTCAGAACCACCGCCACCGATGCCGCATAATTCAAGTTGGGATCTTTGTGCAGGACCTCCTTGTTGAGCGTGGTTTTGTTATCACTTCCAATGGCATATGTTGTCAGATATTTCTGCAGCTTGTAGTCCGTGTTGTGCGAGACGTAGCAAATGCGGCACCGGTCCACAATTGGCGCTTCCTCTTTTTCGGCTAAAAAGCGGTTAAACTCGGAGTTGTTGCTGGTGGCGATGATCAGGGTGTCGATGGGCCATTTGAAGCCGTCAATTTCGATATTGCGGTTTTGGATGACGCCCAGATACACCTGGACCAGGTCTTTTTTATTTTTAAATATTTCATCACTGAAATGAATGCCGCCGCCGGCAACCCGTGCCAGTGCGCCGCGCCTTAAATCAAAACGATACGGATTGCTGGTATCGGTAATGTGAAGCAGTCGCTGGATAGACTCTTCCCCATGCAGATCAACGGCTGAGGAAGTGATTTTGTCTTTGGCCGGGTACTTTCCGGTTATGGTTCCCAGACTTTCCGTCAACGGTACCGGGACAATTCCAATAAAATCAAGCATCTTTGCAATGTTGCCGTCGGCGTAATCGCGGATACCGTTCCAAATGTATCCGCTGCAGGCACCCAATGGACGGTAGTTTTCATAAAGAGTTTCGATTTCTTGGTCTGAAAAACCAATCTGTTTCGCCAGATAGGTTTTACTGTCCTTAAGATCGTCAAAGAGGTTCATAGCCAGGATCACGGGATCCTCAAAAGTTTGGGATTCAACGTAAGTAATTTTCCCGTAACCTTGAAGCTTGTTTAAGTCGTTGAACCTGAAGGTGTACTTGCGGTTTTTATCCCGGGATAAAAATTGACGATATTTGGTGCAAAGAAAATCAACAAAAAACGTTTTACCGTTTCCAGGCTCCCCAACGAGGACGTAGGCCATTTCTTTGGATGAGCCGTTCTCGGCCGCATCTTTGACAAACGAAACGAAACTGTTGATTTCTTCATACATGCCGATGATATGTTTTTTCCCCGTGTTGAAAATCTCGAACGTGTAGGTTGTTTTACCTTTGACCGTGACTTTTTCAATATCACTCTCCAGAATCATCCTGGAAACGCCCTGGAAAGCATTTTCAAAGCATCGCTTCCCCTCTTTAACAGCAACCAGATGATTTTGAAGCGCCTGATTACTCTTGTTAGCCATTTTTTACGCTCCTTTCCGTGCGTTATGGGAAGCGATGAAAAACTCCCCTGATTTCTCAAATGCGTGTTTTTATTTTAATACTTTTATCATTTTTGTCGTAGTTAAGAATGTTTTTGAGCTCCTCTACGATAAGAGGCTTGCAAGCTTCATCACCAGTAAACTCAACCGTGCGGTTGCCGTTGCTGAAATCGATAACCAAATTGCAGTTGAATTTTTTTGCCGTTGCCTTGATGATTCTTGCCAAAACTTCTTGGTTGGTCTCTTCTGTTTTTATTGGTATCTTATTTGACATGCTTTGCTTCCCTCTATTTTCAGCGCTTGCCGGATCATTTTGGCTATCCTAAGTTTCGCCGCCTAAAAAATGCCGGCTAAGATAACGCTGCCGGGCAGGCGGGAAACCAACCGGAAAAATACAAGCGTATTTGGTTTTTATCTGGTTTTTGCCGTTTTATAACTATATAAGCAAAAAAGGTGCCAAGCTTAATAATTTGGATAGACCTGAATAAACGTCAAAACAAAAGGCTCTGTAATATCGATGGTTTGAAGGTGTATTGCAGTCTTACAAATGATAAGGTTTGCTTAGTGAGAAGGTAAAATATAGGGCTTGTTGCCTGTGATGGTAATTGTCAAAAATATGTCTTTCATTATGGCTGTAAATGAAGAATAAAAAATAAATTCAGGAGTTTGTAGAATAGGTTTTAGCTGTGTGAATGCGGGCCGTGTGCCAATATCATGACGGTTCAAATCAAAAGCCGCACCAGGTTGTAATGTTTTCCACAGCCTCACGGGTACTGGCAACCTGGTTGGCCGCAAAATCCCAGTTGGGATAGCCCATGGCGATGGCAACGATGATCCGCTGGGACGCAGGAATTTGTGCAAATTTTCTCAATATATCCGGGTACATTACCCCCTGGTTCTGGATACAGGTTCCCAGGCCGAATGCCAGGGCGGCAAGACAAATGGTCTGCATTACACCCCCGATATCAAGCAGCGGCCTTGTTTCCGGCAGCGACCGGTCACTTGTGATAATGATGACCGCCGGTGCATTAAAGTAACGGAATCCGCGCTCTATCCATGCTATTCTTTTTTGTTGGTCCTCTCTGGGTATATTCATGAGCTTAAAAAGCTGTTTGGCGATTTCCACCTGGCGCCGGCGATATACGCTGCCGGGAGGCCATTCATCGACTTCCCATTCAGGGCTGAAGGGATGGCCGGCTTGCAACTTTTCAATGGTAGCCGTCCTGATATTTTCAAGCACATCTCCGGCGATGACGGTAAACTGCCACGGCTGGGCGTTGGATGCAGAGGGAGTGCGGCAGGCAATCTTCAGGATTTCCTTTAAAGTTTTTTTGCTGACAGGATCGGGTTTAAAGTCCCTGATGCTTTTGCGAGTTTTTATGGCTTCAACGACATTCATAAAACCACTCCTTTTTTATTGCCGCTAAGGCACCAAGGCAATCAAGGGTGAGCAGTCATCAGTAAGAAGTAATCAGTAAGGAAAACTGATAACCGATAACTGATAACTGATATTTGTGTCTTTGTGCCTTGGTGGCAAATGTTTTTAATTCGGGTTGGGGATTTGCCGCCAATAAACGATGGCATTGGCGTAATAGGTCAAAACGTCAATATGTTTGGGGTCAGCCCTGTACAACCCCTCCGATTCAATCACAATGCGTCGCAATCTAAGCGTGTTTAATGCCGTCAAGATGTTTTGCGCCCGGGATCTTCCGGAAACATGCACGGTTGCACCTCGGGCTTCAAGGACATCAATCAAATCATGCACGTGCGCTTCCACCTCAAAAGCGCTCAGCGGTTGTTCGACAGATTCCAGCATAACCATGGACACCAGAGACACCGGAAGAATCGGGATAACCTGCTCGATGGAATTCATCAGCTGTTTGCAAAGTTTTTCAACATAACCAAAACGTGTTTCGCGGTCAACTTCACTGAGATTCACTCGGTTCTGCCGACAAAATTGACGCGCGGAAACATGCGGGCCAAAGTTGACACAGGCATAACCATACCTTTGCCATCGACTGCTAATCATTAATACTATACTGCGCCAAATAAACCAGCTGGTGGTTTTTACTACAAACCAAAGGCTGCGCTTTTCGGCCTCAGGATCCAGCGCACGTACCAAGCTGCGGTCTTCCAATGTTCTGTCATAGTTAATCCCAACGGGAATAAAAATAATATCTCGATCTTTTTCCAATTCAAAACTGCGCAGCATATAATCGATCAGACCCAATTTCGGTGGCTGCAATCGGCCATCGCGGCTTAGTCTTCCTTCTAAAAAAACAGCCTGGCAAACACCCTCTTTGGTCGCCATATGGACATAGCGTTCAAGCACCAAACGATACAGTGGATCTCTGGAACGGCGGCGCACAAAATAAGCTCCCATGGCCTTGATCAAGGTTTGTAAAGGCCATATCTTGGCCCATTCGCCAACGGCATAAGACAGGGTCGTACGTTCTGCGGCCAGAAATGCCACCAGAATATAGTCCATATTGCTGCGGTGGTTCATCACGAATACAACGGTTGCATCGGGATAAACAGCGTTCAGCTGCGCATCATCTGTCAGGACGACATGTACCATGTAAAGACGGCGGGCAATTTTTTTTGCCAGCCAGTAACCCAGGCGAAAATAAAGATAGGCATTAAAGGAGGGTACAATTTCCTTGGCATAGCGTAAAACTTTTGCCTGCACAACTTCACGCGGCGTCGCTTCTTTTTGCGCATAAGTTTGTATCGCTGCAATGACTTTAGGATCGTAAACCAGTCGCTCGACTAACACTTGCCGCTTGGTAAGCTGGAATGGTTTGATTTCAATGTCTAACCGGCTGCCGATTTCATCGATGACACGGTTAATGCGCCGTCGTAAAAACCAGCGCACACTGGGAATAAAAATACGATCCAAAACTGCCAGAGCGCTGATTATAACCAAAAATAAAAAAAACCAGATCGATATTGTAATTTGACCAGTCATGAACCACACTTAAAATGTTTTTAAAAAGCCGTCCAGGATATTTCCTTAATAATTTAGATACTTAATGGTTCGTCAAGATACTGTCAAGGAAATTCTCTTACTCTGCCACTATTTGAAACGCTCGATTCAGGTCTAATAATTTTGCCGGTATCAGCAAGCAGCTGTTTTGAGATCTTGGCTAACAAATTTCATTGACATACGGGCTACTTTTGCTTATAAAAAACCTGGTCAAGAAAATATTGGTTGTTCATTTCCTTATGGGCATTCAGCAAGGTTGCAGATCGGCCTCATAGAGCGCTCTTTTCCTTGCTTACTGTACCCTGATGTTACTGATTTTTTTTGATATTACCAATTAAGATAAATTTGTAAAAAGTGAAACGTGAAATGTAAAACGACTACATTTAGTACATTAAGAGGCAATATTACACAACAGATAGACTTTTCACGTTTTACTTTTTACGGAACTATCAATTAAGATATGCTTGGCGATTTCTTCCTGCGCTGTTAACAATCGCTGACATTCTATACAGGCCTAATTTCCTTAACTTTTTTGGTAAGGCCGTACCAGCCCATTTGTGCTGATAAAATATGGATAAGACAAACTATTTGTTACCTACGTTGAGTGATTTTTTACAGGAAATAATACATCGGCAATAATTTTTGGATGCAGTTTAATTGGATGCAGTTTAAATCGTAAGGAGGACTAAATGTCTAAAAAGTGGGTATACTTCTTTGATGAAGTTGCTAAGGCTGAGGAATATGTCGGCGGTGATTGGGAAAAAGTACGGGGGCTGCTCGGCGGTAAGGGGGCCAACCTGGCGGAAATGGAACGTATCGGCGTGCCGGTGCCGCCCGGCTATACTGTTACCACAGAAGCCTGTAACGCTTATCTTGATGCCGGCGAAACCTATCCTGAAGGGTTAAATGAACAGATGCTGGAATCCTTGAAAACAGTTGAAACCAAAACCGGAAAAAAATTCGGTGACCCGCAGAACCCGCTTTTGGTTTCATGCCGCAGCGGGGCTAAATTTTCCATGCCCGGCATGATGGATACCGTACTAAATATCGGTTTGAACGACGAAACCATCAAAGGTATGATCGCATTGACCGGTGATGAACGCTTTGTGTATGATCTTTATCGCCGCTTAATACAAATGTTCGGTAGTGTCGTTATGTTGGCACCCGGCGAGGATTTTGAAGAGGTGCTCACCGAGGCTCGTGCCAAAGCAGGCGTTGAAACCGACACCGAATTGAATGCAGAGGACTGGAAGGCGGTGGCGGAAGAATTCAAAGCGATTTTCAAACGCCATACCGGCCGCGATTTCCCAACCGATCCCTATGAGCAGCTGAATCTGGCTACCGCAGCTGTTTTTAAAAGCTGGTTCGGTAAACGCGCCGTGGACTATCGCAATGCCGCCGGTATCGCCCATGACCTGGGTACGGCCGTCAACATACAGACCATGGTCTTCGGCAACCTGGGTAATGACAGCGCGACCGGTGTCGCTCTGACGCGCAACGGCACCACCGGTGAGCACCGTATTGAAGGTGATTATCTTATGAATGCCCAGGGTGAAGACGTGGTCGCCGGCATTCGCCTGACGGAAGACATTAATAAACTCAAAGAAGAGATGCCGGCAGCTTATGGCGAATTCGAACAAATCTGCCAAAAGCTTGAAAAACACTATCGTGAAATGCAGGATGTCGAGTTTACGATTGAAAAGAATAAGCTATGGATGCTGCAGACTCGCGACGGCAAACGTACGGCCCAGGCTGCTGTGCGTATTGCGGTCGAAATGGTCGAAGAGGGTATGATTACGCGCGAAGAAGCGGTCATGCGGGTTACGCCTGCACAAATCGATTTTTTCCTGCATCCGCAATTTGACCGTGAGGCCGTTAAAGCGGCCAAAGCTAAGGGCGATATGCTGGGTAGCGGACTTAATGTTTCGCCCGGTGCGGCTTTTGGTGTCGTCGCCCTCGACGCCGATCTGGCCGAAAAATGGGCCAAAGAGGAAGGCAGGGACGTCATCATGGTGCGTCCTGAAACCCGTCCGGACGACGTGCACGGCATGCTGGCGGCCCAGGGCATCCTCACCAGCCGGGGTGGACGTACCAGCCATGCCGCGCTTGTAGCCCGCCAGTTCGGCAAACCGGCCGTGGTCGGTATGTCGGCTCTCGAAATCGATTTAGACAAACGCCAGATCAGCGTAGGTGGCCTGGTTATCAAAGAGGGGGAGTGGATTTCTATCGACGGCACCGAGGGTGAACTTTATACCGGCAAACTTCCCACGGAAGTACCCGAATTTGAAGACCCGGAGTTGATGAAGCTGCTCTCCTGGGCCGATGAATTCCGCAAGTTAGGTGTCTGGGCCAACGCCGATTATCCGGCGGATGCCCAGCGGGCGCTCAAGTACGGTGCCGAGGGCATCGGCCTCTGCCGCACGGAACACATGTTCTTTGAGGCCGAACGCATGCCGTTCGTGCAAAAAATGATCATGACCGACAATGCCGATGAACGCAAGGAGGCCCTGGATGCGCTGCTGCCCTTTCAGCGCGAAGACTTTGCCGGTCTTTTCCGGGTCATGGACGGCCTGCCGGTAATCATTCGCCTGATCGATCCGCCTTTGAATGAATTTTTACCCTCTGAAAGTGATTTGCTGCGTGAATTGTGCGATCTGAAACTCCAGCTCAAAGACGCCGGGGCCCCTGAGGAAATTGACAAACTGCAAAAGCAGATTGAAGATAAAGAGCTGATTCTCAAACGGGTTGAGAGCCTGCACGAGACCAACCCGATGCTGGGCATGCGCGGCGTACGCCTGGCCATTCACATCCCGGAGCTGACAACCATGCAGGTACGCGCCATTTTTGAAGCAGCCTGCACGGTAGCCAAAGAGGGCGTGGACGTACATCCCGAAATAATGATTCCCCTGACCAGCCACGTCAACGAACTCAAGGTCCAGCAGGAAGTCCTGGAGGCTGAAGCCAAAAAGGTCATGGAGGAACAGGGCATCGAGCCGCATTATAAATTCGGAACCATGATCGAAATCCCGCGGGCGGCAATAACCTGTGATCA
The DNA here is from genome assembly GCF_036446775.1 of Candidatus Desulfatibia sp. Taxonomy (NCBI): domain Bacteria; kingdom Pseudomonadati; phylum Thermodesulfobacteriota; class Desulfobacteria; order Desulfobacterales; genus Candidatus Desulfatibia; species Candidatus Desulfatibia sp. The sequence continues at coordinate 2,239 of NZ_JAZFTO010000127.1, read as the reverse complement.
GATTGCCGAATATGCCCAGTTTATATCGTTTGGGACCAATGACTTAACCCAGACCACCTTTGGAATTTCCCGAGACGATGCCGAAGCAAGCTTTTTGATCGAATACTTGGAAAGAGAAATTCTGCCGGAGAATCCCTTTGCCGTGATCGACCGTGACGGTGTGGGATTTTTGATGGAGATGGCGGTTAAAAAAGGACGCGCCGTCCGTCCGGACATGGAATGCGGAATCTGCGGCGAACATGGGGGCGATCCTGAATCGATTCAGCTGTGCCACGAATTAGACTTGACGTATGTTTCCTGTTCGCCTTTCCGTGTGCCGGTTGCCCGGCTGGCTGCGGCCCATGCAGCACTGCGCGATAAAATAAAAGATTAACCCGTATGTTAAAGGTCCCGGTCTCGCTTAAGCGGGACCGGGATTTTTATTTTAAGGAGGGTGGTATCATGACACTTTTTCTTGTACAGCACGGCAAAAGCCTACCCAAAGACAAAGATCCGCAAAAGGGCCTCGCAGCAGAAGGCATCGCCGAGACGGAGGGTATCGCCGAGGTGGCCAAAGGATACAAAGTGCCGGTGGCAGGTATTACTCACAGCGGCAAGACCAGGGCGCGCCAGACCGCCGAGATTTTTGCAAAGGCCCTGGAACCTGGGGGTGGTATTGACGAGCGCAGCGGATTAAGCCCTTTAGACGATGTAGCTGATTTTGCCGGCACCATCGACAGCACCGAAAACCGCATGTTTGTGGGTCATTTGCCCTTCATGGAAAGGCTGACCGCTTATCTGATAACCGGATCGATCGAAAAGCCCGTTTTCAAATTCCAGAACAGCGGTCTCGTTTGTCTGGATATGGATCCCGACAGCCGGTCCTGGGTAATTAAATGGACCCTGATGCCCCATATTGCCTAATCGAGTTTAACTCGATGGGGCGTTATAGGTTAATCGTTATTGGTTATTGGTATTTTAATTTTGCGTTTCTGCGGATCGGCATGCCGGCGGTAGAAAATTGCCGTATGCCCGATCTAGCCTGCCTGTTCACAGCCGGTTTGTTTTTCAATAATATCCGCGATCTTTTTTTGTGCTCCTGGTATTAAATCAGCCCGGCTGATTGATAATTAAGGCTCTTTGATATATACTTTATGCTAATTTTATTATAAACTCAATTGGTTAAACAATTGCCGGCCCCTCCTCTTATTGCATTACTCCAAACCAGACTGCCAATAAAGTAATATAATTATAATTGCTGGGGATTGTCTTGACATACAATTAAACATGCTTAGTATTTATCGTAACGGGAAGTATTACATAGATAAAAAATAAAAGGAGGTAATTGCTATGCAACTAATAAAATGGACTCCCTGGAGGGAGATGGCAACTTTACAGAACCGCATCAATCGAATTTTCGACGGTTCCTTTTTCCGCGAGAACAGCGCGTATGACGATTTGTCCCTGCAACACTGGAATCCTGTGGTCGATATATACGACAATGATGACAAGGTCATCATCAAGGCTGATCTTCCGGGCTTGAGCAAAGACGATATCACCATTGATTTAAAAAACCGGGTGTTGACGGTGCAAGGTGAACGTTCTGTTGAAAATGAAGCCAAAGAGGAAAATTATTATCGCCGGGAAAGAAGTTATGGAAAATTCTGCCGCGCCTTCACGATGCCGGCGGAAGTTGATTCGGATCAGATTCAGGCTGAATTCAAAGACGGGGTGCTGAAAATTAACATCCCCAAACCCAAAGAGCAACAGCCCAAACAGATTACGATCCATTAGCCCGGGTTTCTTCATTCTTATTCCCTAACCATGGGGTGGCTCATTGGGCCACCCCTTCATTATTTATTTAAACGGAAACTAAAAGGTTAATCTTATTCCAAGCAGTTTTTGTGCTCCTTGGCCATATCTAAAAATATCGAAATCATCCTGCAATCGAAAATATAGACTAAAGACGCCCGTCTTGCCCGGGATTTGCAGCCCTGCTTCAATGGCATGACCGACCTCGGAACTGCCTCCCTGCAGATACCGCCCTGAGAAATCTAAGTATGGAATTATCCTTTCCATGCTAAAAGTATAGCCCAAAGTCCCATGCAAATTACCCCGGTAATCAAAGTTGGTTGTTGCTGGATAAACACCAACCCCCGCTCTCGCGTTCCAGAAAGAATCATTATTGTTTTTCAGCTCCAAACCAAGAAGGTTATATTTTCTAATAACACCGGTATGCTCTATGCCATAAAGGAAGGTA
>NZ_JAZFTO010000126.1:0-6831 GCF_036446775.1 Candidatus Desulfatibia sp. | reverse complement strand
ACTTGGGAGTCGGTAATGTTTGCATCCCAGCACAAGCTGGCAAACCTTGTGGCAATGGTGGATTACAACAAGATACAGGCGATGGGGCCGACCGAAGGAATAATTAACCTCGACCCTTTAATAGATAAATGGAAGGCATTCGGCTGGAACGCGGTGGAGGTTGGCGGCCACGACTTCGAACCGATTTTCGGCGCGCTTGAATCGCTGTCTTCGGAAAAGCCCAACGTGATAATCATGCGCACGGTTAAGGGCAAGGGAATTTCTTTTATGGAAAACACCACGCTGTGGCACTACAGGCCGCCGGATGACGAAGAATACAAGCTTGCCCTAAAGGAGCTTTCCAAATGAGGATAGCGTTTTTTAAATCGCTCCTTGAAACGTTCAAGGCCGATGAGGATACCTACTTCCTTACTGGCGATCTTGGCTACATATTATTTGACGAATTAAAGGCGGCTGCGCCTGAGAGGTTTTACAATATCGGCGTGGCGGAAGCCAACATGGTGGGGATTTCAACCGGGCTGGCGCTTTGCGGCAAATCGGTTTATTGCTATTCCATCGCTCCTTTTTTGGTAATGCGTGCGTACGAACAGATACGAAACGGCATAGCCGGCAACAGACTTAACGTTAAGCTTGTTGGAGCCGGCGGCGGGTTTGCATACGGAAAGGAAGGGCTGACTCACTTCGCGCTGGAAGACATATCTTTAATGAGGGCCTTGCCGGGCATGACGGTTGTTGTTCCGGCCGACCCCGTCGAGGCCGGGCTTTTGGCGACACAATCACATCAATGGCAAACGCCGATGTATATCCGGCTGGGAAAGACGGGCGAGAAACATATTCATGAAACCCCGCCTGAATTTATTATCGGAAAGGGAATGACGCTGTTAAAAGGAAAAGACGTTGCAATAATTGCCGCCGGAACCATGGTTCAGAGGTCGCTGGAGGCGGCGGGGCTTTTGCGCAAAAAAGGAGTTAGCGCAAGCGTCATCAACATGCATACGATAAAGCCGATGGATGCGGAACTGGTTCAAGAGCTTTCCCAAACTCATGAAGCGATTTTCACGGTGGAGGAGCACAACATTAACGGCGGGCTTGGCAGCGCCGTTGCCGAGCTGCTGGCCGAGAGTTCGTATAACGGCCTGTTTAGAAGAATCGGCATTCCCGATGAGCTAAAGCGCGAAATAGGGGACGGCGAATACCTGAGAGGCATATACGGGCTCAACCCTGAAGGAATATTCAACACTATTACCAAGGCTTTGAAATAAAATTAAGAAATACGCCAAAGTTTGAAACGAAGCTGATCTAAGCCGGTATGGCGTAAGTTATCGTCGGGTCTACCTGCAGGAGTTTTTCTTTTTCAATAGTCAGTTGTAATATAACAAAATCAAAGGCTTTCCCATAAATGATTAGAGTAGCTGCTAATAATTCAGAGTTACAAAGAATAAAATAGAATTATTTTAATAAAAAAGCTTGACATCTATTGCAGTTACTATTAATATTTAGCGCGAAAGGAATAAATGTGAGGAGATTAAACGGGGATAGGGTTAATTCCTGTAAATTCAGTATGTTAAAAGCAAGGATGGCGGTTTGAGAATTATTGCGTTGAAAGCGGTCCGCATTTTTCCATTTGCGGCGTTATTTGTTATTTTGTGGTACATTCCGTCGGCGCAGGCCGTTCCTACTTTTTCAAAGAAATATAGTGCTCCGTGCACCCTTTGTCATTCGTCTTGGCCCAAGCTCAACTATGTTGGATTTCAGTTCATGATAAACGGCTTCCAGCTTCCTGACAGCCAGGACGGATCAAAAGCCGGCAAGGTTTCGCCCACATTCGATATCAATTTGGATACCGGCGATGCAAATCCACCTTTCAGCCTGCGTTTTGACGGTGGGTTGGGCTTGTCGAATACGCCGGAAGGTCCCGGCGGACAAGAGGCTACCGGAATAGGGTGCTGCACAAATGGCTCCACCGTTGAACTTTATGCGGCAGGAACCGTAGCCCGTAATGCCGGTTATTATCTTTCGTATCCTCTTGGGGATCAGGAGGCATTCCAGCCGGAGCAGGCGTTCATAAGGTTTGCGAATATATTCGGCCCCGGATATATGGGGTTTGATTTGGGTATTTTCCGAACGTCGGGCTTTGATGCCATTGTGCCTCACAGGGAATGGTTCGGCGACCCTAATCCCGCATATTACGGCACGTCCAGCCTTGGCGGACGCGACAAGGGGGTAACCTCGGCATACGTGGACACTGGGATTAGGCTTTTCGGCAATCCGAATTACGGCATCTTTTCGTATGACGTTGTCTACGTTACCGGGGCCAGAACATCACAGGCCAGAAACAACGCCGGTGGTAGTGGTTTTGGAGCGATGGGCAGGATGGATTATACGAATTATTCCGCATCGCTTAGGGTGTGGAATGCCGAAACCGGCGAGGTTACATTTAATCGGTCATCCGGCGGTTTTTTCACATCGAACATGGATGGCGACGGAGACTTTACCGGCAATCCTGTTAGTCCGGACGAGAAAACGATGGATGTTATTTTTTCCTTCAAGTACGAAAGGGAGAAATGGCAGCTTGAATTCGTTTACGACAAAAATACTTTCGGATTCGATCAGAGAACGGATTTGTTGGGCAATACCTATAGTAGTGAAACAATTACTCGTAACGGGTACAGCGCCGCGGCCATATTCCGGCCGAACTCGACGGTTGCACTCGGTGTAAGATACGGCACTTCGAAGGTGGGGGCATACGTGGAATCGTATAACGGCACAACTTCCACCGTTCCCGAATCGTCCGCGGGGCAGCTTGATTTCAAGTTTGAAATTATGCCTGTCCAAAATGCGCGTCTGGGATTGCAGCTAAGCTTTGATATTTCCAACCAGCAGGCCAGGCTCGACGAAGATGGCAATAAATATGGACTTCAAAACAAATTGGTACTCCTATGGGATTGGGCTATCTAACTCCTCCTCCTCTCTAATACCCAATCCCATTCTTAGGCCCCGGGGCATGACACACCCCGGGGCCCCTCCACTATAATGTATACTGGAAGTGTTTAAGGTTTTAAAACATGAAAGACAAAAAAGAAGATGCAGTAGAGGTTTTTTCCCATGAAGCGGGGAAGAGGAACAAGGTTCTGCTAGCTGAAGAGAACAAGATTGCCCAAAAGATATTGCATCGTGAACTTGATTCCCTGGATGCGGAAATAATCATAGCCCGCGACGGCTGGGAGGCGATAAGACTCGCGGGGGAATTGAGTCCCAATGTCATTACCACCGAAATAGATCTTCCGGGAATGGGCGGCTTTGAAATATGCCGTAAACTAAAAAACAGCTATAATACACGCGACATACCGGTAATATTCGTTACCCATGTAGATTCCGAGGAAGACCGTAAAAAAGCGTATGAAGTTGGGGCGGTCGATTACTGCGTCGCGCCTTTCAAACCAGGAGAACTTGCCTCGAAGATAAAAAAGCTCCTTGAGGTATGGGGTATGCGGGAATCCAGAACCATACTGATAGCCGAGGACAGCGAGACCATTATGCAGATTACCAGCAATATCCTCAAAAAGCAGGGGCATGAAGTTCTTGAAGCGCGCGACGGGCTGGAAGCATGGAAGATTCTCCAAGAAAGAGACGATATCGACTTAATCATAAGTGATATAAACATGCCCAACATGGACGGACACCAGCTTTGCCGCAAGATACGTTTGGATTCAAAATGGGAGTTCGTTCCGATTATCATCTGTTCCACCCTTGCGGATAAGGAAGACATTGTCATGCTTTTGAACTCCGGCGCCGACGACTACGTGATCAAGCCTTTTTCCACCGAAGAGTTTTTGGCACGGATAAAGGCGCACATGAGGGTAAAGGAACTTTACAACGACCTGAACAGAGCTAACGATAAGTTGCAAGCTTTCAATATATCGCTTGAAAAGATGGTAGAAGCCAGAACGCACCAGTTGCACGAAGCAAACATGGAGGCGATTACGATGCTGGCGGTGGCTTCTGAATTCCGCGATACGGATACAGGCAGTCACGTAAGAAGGATTGCCGAATATTCCCGCGAGATTGCGTTGGCCATGGGGTATTCGGAATCAAAGGCGGATGAAATCAGCTACTCTTCAATACTTCATGACGTGGGGAAAATCGCCATACCGGATTCGATCCTGAAAAAGGGAGGAAGTCTTACGGACGACGAATTCGAAACCATGAAAAAACACACGGCACACGGCGAAAAGATACTTTCAGATAACAAGTTTTTCAAAATGGGCAAAGATGTTGCCAGATGGCACCATGAAAAGTTTGACGGCACCGGCTATCCCGACGGATTTTCGGAGTATTCAATTCCGCTTTCTTCCCGGATAGTTGCAGTTGCCGATGTTTTCGACGCACTGACCACCGAGCGCGTCTATAAAAAAGCGTGGGCGGAGGGAAAGGCTCATAAAGAAATCATGAAGCTTTCCGGCAAGCATTTCGATCCCCTTGTGATTGACGCCTTTGACAATCTTTACAAGGAAGGCGTCATATCGGCAATCCTCAAAAAATATGAGAGCGACCGTTAATATCAGTTAATCCCGTATTTTTTCATCCTGTAAAGGAGCTGTGCCCGGGTAAGGCCAAGTTTGGCGGCGGTTTTGCTTTTGTTCCATTTATTTTCGTTGAGGGATTTCTTTATTTTCTGGCGCTCAAGCTCGGAGATCATTTCCGGTATGCTTTCGTCCGGCATCCGTTTTTCCGGCCTGAAGACGGGGTTTGAGATTGACACCGGAACATCCACAATTTCCAAAAGGTCTTCGGGAAGATGTTCTCTTTCTATCTGGCTGTCTTCGCAGCAAAGCATGGCGTAATCTATCACGTTTTCAAGCTGGCGCACATTGCCGGGTAGTGGATGGGCGTGGATTGCTTCCTTGGCGCTTTCGCTGAGAGATGTAACGTTCTTATTGTGAATGAGCGAAAACTTTGAGAGCATGTGCTCTGTAAGTTCGTCTATATCCTGCTTTCGCTCCCTTAGAGGGGGTATATGGATGTGGAGCGTATTAAGGCGGAAGTACAGATCGGTTCTGAAACGGCCGTTATCTATTTCCTCCTGCACGTTTCTATTAGTTGCGGAAATAATTCGCGCTTTAAGCTTGATCGTGTTGTTTCCTCCAACGCGCTCGAACTCCTTTTCCTGCAGGACACGAAGCAGCTTCACCTGAATCTGCTGAGGTATTTCGCATATCTCGTCAAGGAGCAGAGTTCCGTCCTGCGCAAATTCCAGCCGGCCCATCCGCTGCCTTTCAGCGCCCGTAAAAGCTCCTCTTTCGTGGCCGAAGAGTTCGCTTTCAAGAAGAGTTTCGACATATGCACTGCAGTTTACCGGCACGAACGGCAGTTTCTGACGGTTGCTGGTTGCGTGTAAGGTTCGCGCCGCAACCTCCTTTCCCACGCCTGTTTCTCCTGTAATAAGAACCGGGGCGTCGGACTGGGCAAAAAGGGCGATTTTTTTTCTTATCGCATTCATTTCCGGCGAGTTTCCCACAAACAGTTTTTTGCCATAGTTGTCCTGCAAAAGTCCGCGCAGGGCAATGTTCTGCCTGTCTAACTCAATGTGCTTGATAACCCGTTCTATGGCTATTTCGAATTCCTCTTTCTTGAACGGTTTCGATAAAAAATCGAAAATTCCGGTTCTTAAAGCCTCTACCACAATTTCCAATTCGCTATATCCGGTCATGATAATGAAAATCGAATCCGGGCTTATTTTCATCAGCCTTCTGGTAAGTTCAATGCCGTTCATTTCTGGCATTCTGTAATCGATAAGGGCGATATCGAAATGGCTCTTTTTAGCCCAGTCAATTGTTTTCAATGGCGATGTTTCGCCGTGAAAGGTGAGGCTCCCTAACAACTTCAAGTAGTTTTCAATTAGCTCCACATTTTGCGGATTATCGTCCACCACGAGCATCTTTAGGGCTCTAAAGTCGAACGTCACATAACCTCCCTTTGTGGAAAAATCTACAGTTTCAAAATATTAACATCCAAAACGTATAATTTTAACCATTAAATTCCTGGTCTAATTGTAAAACTCTATAAATCAGACAGATTATTCAAGTAAATATTGGCACAAAATGTGAATATACACAAGGGCAGGATGATACCGAGGAAATTAATAACCAGTCAAATTGAGTCTCTCCTTCCCATGCGTCTGTCCGGTCACTCCCCTTCTACCCCCTGCCGGGCAGACGCGAATTTTTTTAAACACGGTTAATAACTATAGGGAGGTGGATATATTGGTGGCGGAGAATATTTCAAAAGAATTCGAGGAACTGTCGAACGAAATAAGCGCCCTTATCTCAAAATCCAGCGCGATTAACTCCATAACCGAGAAGCTTAAAGTGAAGCAACTGGTAAGGCGGGGTGAGCGCGTGAGAATCGTTTTTCTCTTTAAAGGTTCAAATATGTCATTGCACGGACCTTTTGTAGAGATATGCAAAAACATTGACGTTCCATTCGCGGAAGGTCTGCAAAAAGAAGAAAAAGATGAGCTCAGCGACGTTATTTTCATGGAGTGGTAGCGGTTGGTTTTTAAACGGTTTCTTTAAAGCTGGATACCTGCTTGCTTGGTATCAGGAGGGGTTCAATGTCTAAAGAGAGGACGCAAACAATAAAAAGCGCCGAAAATGGCGATCCCGCGGCTCAGTTCAATGTTGGGATGATGTATTATTACGGTTCCGGCCTTGAATTGAATGCTGATAAAGGGGTCGAGTGGATGAGAAAGGCCGCAAGTAAAGGAAACTTCGACGCCAAGTTTTTCCTTAAAGCAATTTCCATAAAGCATTGATAAAAAAGATAGTTTTG
>NZ_JAZFTO010000125.1:0-11922 GCF_036446775.1 Candidatus Desulfatibia sp. | reverse complement strand
GAGAGCCATCGAAAATCGGCTTGCCACGCAACCTGAAGCCTATGGAAAGCCGTTGCAAAGAACCCTTAAAGGATACTGGAAGCTAAGAGTCGGAGATTACCGTATTATTTTCAAGGTTTCCAGTGACGATATTTTAATTCTCGGTATAATCCATCGAAAAGAAGTTTACAGGCTCATCAAAAAACGGACAGAAGCTTAGTGCTTCGATTCGCAACTACTGTAACGTATTTTAGGATGTTAAGTTTGCGTATTTGCTTACTCGGCTCGGCTGCCTTCGACATGAGCTCAGGCCGAATGTAGCCGTTCGACCCTGAGCAGTTCGGCCTTGAGCTCACTGCCGAAAGGCTCACAGCCGAAGGGCTCGTCGCAGGCAGCACTAAGTCCTGAGTGAATAAATTCGTTATCGAATTTATGAATCGATGGACTTAGGCTTTTTTTTTGGTTTTGGCTTTTTCTTTTTAAGACAGACCTTATCCTTCCTTACAAAAGCACAAAGCTTGGGATTGTAGTACTCTTTGCAATTTAAGGGATTGTAAAGCGGGCACTCAGGATGCTTTTCAGACATAAATCAATTTCCCCTTTATAGCTTAGTTTCCATCCTATAATTAGGTTGTTCACAAACAAATTCCGCCTATCGTATCATAAAGCCATGGATTTTACAAGATATTATGTTTTGAATTGAACGATTGCCGGGTTTGCCGAAGATGCAAGGCGCCGGGAGCTTCAATCCAAGGAGACCCGTTTTCAGGTGGAGGGCAAGATTGGAAATCGTTTTGACAATTAATTTTATACATTGTAATAAAATCGTGTTACGATTTTATGAAACTCCCGTCCCGCTTAAAGCGGGACGGGATCTAATAAGCGAAAGGCTAAGTAAAAAATCAAAAAACGACTTTTTGCGAACGTTTTAGGTTTCACATAAAACCAATAACCGATAACCAATAACGGATAACACCTAATTGAGTTTTACTCAATTTAGGGTTGATTAAACAGATCAGACTCTTTGAAATGGATACATATACATCACTCAAAAAAGAACTTTTGGAAATAAATCAAAAAGTTAATTCGCTTTTTCCCAAAGCGCAATCAATTACGGGAAGGGCGGATCACACCTTTGGCGACTGGCAAAAGACATGTAGCGGCATCAACAAGCAGATAGCAGATGAGATTATTCGAATTGCGGTTGTCGGTCCTATAAAATCCGGAAAGAGTACATTTATCAATGCTCTTTTTAAAGGTGATTACTTAAAAAGGGGTGCCGGAGTTGTCACTTCTATTGTTACGCGTGTTCGCAGAAGAGAATTTCTTAAGGCCAAACTTCTTTTCAAGTCCTGGAGCGAGATTAACTCCGATATGCGGCAGGCTCTGGTCATGTTCCCGGTATTGAACCAGCGCTCAGAGAATGACGGGTTTGACATCAGACGCCAAAAAGAAAGGGCGGATCTTCAAAAGGCCATTGACGCTTTGAGTGCCGAGCAACTTATCACCAAAGGTGTTCTTAATGCCGGCAGCATGCAACTATCATTCTACCTTAAAGGATACGAGAGAATAAAAGAGATCGTTTCCTCAGATAACGTTGTGCAACAGTATAAAGATGACCGTTTTAAAGAGCACAGGGCTTTTGTGGGCGATGAGACTCTGGCGGTTTATTTGAAAGATGTTCAACTTGAGATCAATTCCGGAGAATTTGACGGTGATATAGAAATCGCCGACTGTCAGGGAAGCGACGCCCCGAATCCGCTTCATATTGCCATGATTCAAGATTATCTGCTACTGACACATTTCATAGCCTATGTGATTAGCAGCAGAACAGGACTTCGTGAAGCTGATATCAAATTTTTATCCATGATCAAGAAAATGGGAATCATGCATAACATCATGTTTGTGGTGAACTGCGATTTCAGCGAACATGAGTCCATTGACGACTTTCAAGCTCTGATAAAAAAGGTCGAAGAAGAGCTTTCATCGATTAAACCTGATCCTGAGATTTATTCTTTTTCAGCACTTTACAACCTTTTCAAAGAACATCGCAGCAACCTGCCGCCTAAAAACAGATCCAGGCTCGATCAGTGGGAGCAGGAAAGGAAGTTGGCAGCCTTTTCTGACAGAGAAACCGCACGATTTGAAGAGTCTTTACATCATAAACTTACCAGGGAACGTTACTCGTTGCTGCTAAAAAACCACCTTGAGCGTCTGGACGTAATTTCAACCGGGATTGATCATTGGATTTTAATAAATCAAAACATTCTATCCAAAGATGCCGGGAGCGCAAATCAAATTATAGAAAAGTTGAAGCACCATCAGGGCAGCATGAATCAGATGAAATCAGTGATAAAAAATACCCTTGACGGTGCCCGCCAAAAGATAGAGCAAAAGCTTAAAGCGGATATTGATCGGTTTTTTGATGTTAGGACCGGAAATATATTAAAAGATATCGTTGATTTTATCAGAGGCTATCAAATATCTTATCATGACCATGAAGAGAACCTAAAACAGGCCGGTTTTTCAAGTACTCTATATTTAATATTTCAGGAATTCAAACATGCATTAGACTCTTATATGACCGAAAGCGTAAACCCTGAAATAGTCCGGTTCATCAGGCAGGAAGAGGACTGGATCAGGGAACATCTTAACTCGATTGCCCAACCGTACGAACTGATGGTTCAGGATGCTTTGGCTGCATATAGCAATCTGATGGAAAGCTCTGGTGTCGGCTGTTTACAAAAGAGACCGCCAAAGATCAGTCTGCCGGATATGGATTCGATCAAGAGTATGATCGGGCTGTCGTTTCCGCCGGCAGTGGCATCCCTGCGATACACCGTAAGAATGAAAACAGAAGCTGTCGTACGCCTTGGGTTTTATACGGCGGTCAAAATTTTCAAGAGGTTAATCAAAAAGCCTGTTCAGCGCAAAAATGAATCAGAGATACTTGCCCTGAAAGACGGTGTTTTGCAAATGAAGCGTGAAACCGAGCGGTCAATTATATTTTTTTTTAAGGATTATCAGGAGAATCTAAAATTTCAATATATTTTCAAACTGGTTGAGGCGGTTTCAAACAAACTCTATGATGCCCTTTTGGATCGGTTTCAAGCATACGTTGCCGATCTTTCCAATGTAGTCGCTCTAATCAGCAATAAAAAGTTAGATAAGCAGCGCACGTCCGAACTTCTGAAAGAAATGGAGCAGATTTCTCAGGAAATCAGCCAAAAGATAACGGCGGTCAGGAAGGAAATCGATTCTACCGACCAATGACCTAACAGTTCAGCCACTAAGGCACAAAGGCACAAAGAAAGAGTATGGATTATAAACCTTGATGATTCAGTTTTATTGGTATTGGTTCCATTGGTTTGTTAACGAATAAAACTAATTAAACAATAAAAACAATCGGACAATTTAAATTAGTATTATAATCTTAGAGACTTTGTGTCTTGGTGGCTGAACTATTACCCAATGACGAACGAGGAGGTAATCATGGGAGGTGAGCGTGTCAGAATTATTGCGGCTGCAAACGAAAAAGGCGGCGTCGGTAAAACCGTAACAATTATTAACCTTGGAGCCGCTCTGCTTCAGGAAGGCAAAACAGTTCTTGTTGTGGACATGGATCCTCAGTTTAGTGCCACCAGAGGTCTGGGTGTTGAAGTGCATGAGGGAATGCCGACGATTTATGATCTTATCATGGATCAACAGGCGGTTAAGGCCGCTGATGTAATTGTGCAGACCAGATGGGAGGGGCTTGATTTAATTCCCTCCCATACTGATCTTGCCGGAGCGGAGGTTGAGCTGGTCGATGTGGCAGGCAGAGAAAACAGGTTAAAAGAAGCCCTTGAAAGTGTTCCGGCAAAGTATGATTTCATTCTCCTTGACACACCGCCAAGCCTTTCGCTGCTGACAGTCAACGTGTTTGCTTATGCCAAAGAAGTTATTGTGCCGTGCCAGACACATCCTTATGCTTATGAAGCTTTGGATGAGCTTTTTGATACAATTGCTTCCATCAAGGACGAAATCAATCCGGGTCTTGCTATAACGGGGGTTGTGGCGACATTATTTGACAGTCGGACCAGAATAAGCCACAGCATCATGGAAAAGCTTAAAACGGACGAGCGATACAAGGACCTGCTTTTCGAAACTGTAATAAGAATTAATACGACAATTGCGGAAAGCGCCGGGGTCGGCAAACCGGTGATTTTCTTCAGGCAGAGCAGCTACGGCGCAACAGACTATATCAGTCTGGCCAAGGAATTACTTGAAAAAAAACCTGTTTGAGTCTAAGATCCTAAACAGAAATTCTGGAACAAAAAATAGTGGCTATGAAAAGTTTTGCCTTAAAAATACAGATTTTATTTTATAAATTGACCGACGTTTTGCAATTTGATATATTATCAAAATTAAATAATTTAGTGGGGATGTAGCTCAGTTGGGAGAGCGCGGCGTTCGCAACGCCGAGGTCGAGGGTTCAAATCCCTTCATCTCCACCATAATAAAATTATAACTTTAGAATAATGATTCCAGCAACTGTTTTCCCTTAAATCGTAACAGTTCAGCCACGCAGGCACAAAGGCACAAAGAAGGGGATGAATTATAAACCTTAATGATTCAGTTTTATTGGTTAAATTGGTTCCATTGGTTTGGTTGGTTAACAACTAAAACTGATTAAACCGTAACAGTTCAGCCACAAAGGCACAAAGAAGGATTATGGAACGAATATCCGAGATTGAACGCAAGACTAAAGAAACCGGAATTCGTATTAAGCTGAATATAGACGGCAGTGGGAAAAATGAGATATCAACAGGAATTCCTTTTTTTGACCATATGCTGACCTTATTTGCAGTTCACGGTTTTTTTGACCTGTTTATCAGTGCCAAGGGCGATATTGAGGTCGATTTCCACCACACGGTTGAGGATGTTGGGATTGTGCTGGGGAATGTTTTTAATAAAGCTCTGGCCGAACGAAAGGGTATCAAGCGCTTCGGCCATGCGGTTACCCCAATGGACGACGCCTTAACCTCGGTAACCGTCGATCTGTCAAAACGCCCTTTTCTGGTTTACAATACCCCCCAGGCGGCTGATCCCGGAGGGAATAATTTTACGTCCCTTTCCAAGGAATTTTTCAGGGCATTTGCTGCCAAAGGCGGAATGAACCTGCATGTTAATGTATTTTACGGTGGAAATGAGCACCATATCGTCGAATCTATTTATAAAGCCGCCGGCCGAGCCTTAGATCAGGCCACTTCTTATGATCAGCGGATAACGGGGATTCGCTCCTCTAAAGGTACTCTGTAAAAAAAATGTAAGCGTTCAGAGGTTCAGGGTTCAGGGGTTCAAAGGTTAGCCCAGAACATTGAACCTTTGAACGTTGAACCCAGAACGCTGAACCTCTGAACGCTTACGAAAGGTAACCCTGAACGGTGAACTCTGAACCTGTGAACGCCTACCATAAAGCTTTCATTGTTGTGCTGTTGTTGTTAACAGCCTGCAAAACGAATGTAGTTGTTACGGAATCGTCTGATACTTCATTCAGCATGGAAAAACTCCTGATCCTACCTCTCAGAGACATGTCCGCAGTGTATGGAGCGGGTGTAAGTGTCAGGTGTCCGGTGTGTGGCAGCATAGTGATGACCGGAGAGGTGGCGGAAGGTGCCATGGAGTTCCTGAGCGATAGTCTCTATTCCGCATTAAAAAATAAAGGCGATTTTGAACTGGTGCCGTCCGGTCAGGCTCAGGGGGTTTTGTCAAAGTTGCTGCATGGCGATGCAGACACCTTATCGGAACGTGCCCTTTTGGTTGAAACCGGGCAAGCTTTAAATGCCGATGCTGTTTTGGCAGGATATATCTACCGTTTCAGAGAGCGCGTTGGAACCCGCTATGCGGTTAAATCGCCTGCTTCGGTGGCCTTCGATATCCATTTGATCCGTGTAGCCGACGGCCGGGTGTTATGGTCCGGTCAATTTAATGAAACCCAAAAGTCACTGTCTGAAGACCTTTTACATCTTGAGACATTTTTAAAAAGAAAAGCAAGCTGGATAACCGCTCGCGAAATGGCTCAAGCAGGCCTCGAAGATATCCTGCAATCGTTTTCAGGTTTCGGGATTCGGTGATCAGTATCCAGTGATTGGTAAGCAGTAGGCAGTGAACAGAAGGCAGAGGTCAGGGGTTGGAGGTCAGAGGTCAGGAGTCAGAGGTCAGAAGTCAGAAATGAAAAACGAGCAACCCGCAACCCGCAACCCGTAACCCGCAACATGATTATTATACCCGCAGTTGATATCAAAAACGGTAAATGTGTGCGGCTTTTTCAGGGACGCCTTGATTCAGAAACGGTTTTCTCCGATGATCCGGCCGCCATGGCAAAGCGCTGGGAAAGTGAAGGGGCTGAAATTATTCATGTAATTGACCTTGACGGCGCTTTTGAGAAAAGCCCGAAAAACCTGAATTCTATCGAAAGAATCATTGATAGTGTCAAGGCTTATATCCAAGTGGGTGGCGGAATTCGCACTGCAAAAACAGCTAAAATGTACCTGGATCTGGGCGTAAAAAGGGTCATTATCGGTACCGAGGCTATAAAGAACCCCGCGTTTGTCAAGGATGCCTGCAAGTCTTTTCCAGCTCAAATTGTTGTAGGTATTGATGCCCGTGACGGTTTGGTTGCAATCGAAGGATGGACCGAAACAACCCGGATAAAAGCCGTTGACCTTGCCAGGCGGTTTGAAGATTGCGGTGTTGCCGCTATTAATTTTACCGACATCAATAGGGATGGAATGGAGACCGGACCGAATATTGCAGCGACCCGTCGTATCGCCGAGGCAGTGTCCATACCTGTGGTTGCCTCGGGCGGCGTTTCAACGATTGAGGATATCAAAAAGCTTATGCCGCTTGAGGCCGTCGGTGTCGTCGGCGTTATCATCGGCAGGGCTTTATACAGCGGCAGTTTAAGTCTAAAAGCAGCCATTGAAGTTTCAACAAACTTTCTTGACAAAGCTAAATAAAATATTTATAATCTACGGTTAAAATATTATAAGGGTTGTCGGTTACTCAGTCTCTTTATGTTAGTTTTCTTTCAAATAAAACCAGTTCTTAGTATTCGTCAGTTTGAGCACATAAATATATGTGCAAAGCTTCATCACATTAATGATCTTCCAGTTGTTGTCAGTCTTTCCTATCCATAGTGATGGAGGTTTTGGCAATTTATATCCCAGAAGACAAAATTTCGGAAATAAAGAACACCGCCGATATCGTCGATATCGTATCGGAATTGGTGATTTTGAAAAAAACGGGCAAGAATTACGTGGGACTTTGCCCGTTTCATGCTGAAAAAACTCCGTCTTTCACGGTAAGTCCGGAAAAGCAGATATTCCATTGTTTCGGATGCGGCACGGGAGGGAACGTTTTCAGATTTTTAATGCAACAGGAGGGGCTTTCTTTTCCTGAAGCGGTTAGGGTACTTGCCAGGCGTTACGGCATCGAAATCCCGACACAAAAAATGTCGCCTGAACAGAGAAGACGGATCAGCGAAAAGGAAAGCCTGCTGGCCATCAATCAGATGGCCATGGATTATTTCCGCAGGGCGTTGCTGCACAGTGCTGCAGGCAAAATCGCCATGCAATATCTAAATGGGCGGGGGATTAGCAAGGAGTCTCTTGATAATTTTAATCTTGGATATGCGCCTGGGGGGTGGGACAATCTAACGAATTTTTTTTTAAAAAAAAAGATAACACCGGCCTTGGCTGAAAAAGCCGGCCTGATAGTATCTAGAAAGAGTAAAGACGGTTTTTATGACCGCTTCCGAAACAGGATTATATTTCCGATATACAATGTGAACATGCAGCTGGTTGGTTTTGGCGGGCGGGTAATGGATGATGAACTGCCCAAGTACCTAAATTCTCCGGAAACACCCTTATACAACAAGAGCCGCAGCCTTTACGGCATTCAAAGAGCAAAACAACCTTGCCGGCAGCATGATACGGTTTATATCGTCGAAGGTTATTTTGATCTTTTGGCACTTCACCAGCACGGCATCGAAAACACTGTCGCCACTTTAGGTACGTCACTCACGCCGGGGCATGTCCGGCTTCTTAAAGGATATGCTACCAAAATGGTCATGGTATATGATTCTGACGAAGCCGGTATTAAGGCCGTGCTGCGTAGTATTGGAACCTTTAAAAGAGAAGAAGTGGATGCCCGTATTATCGTGTTGCCCCAAGGCTATGATCCCGACTCTTTCATTATGAAATTCGGGCATGAGTCTTTTATGAAAATCGCTTCCAAATCGAAAGGGATTATGCCTTTTCTAATAGACTCAGCCGTCAACAAACACGGGCTTACGAACGAAGGGAAAATCCGTATCGTGCAAGACCTTAAAGAACCACTTTCCACCGTCTCCGACAAAGTGGAGAGGTCTTTATATATAAAAGAACTTGCTGAGCGCGTCGGCGTTGATGAAGCCGCTGTTCAAGAAGAGGTTCGAGCAACGCCGGCCGGCAAAAAGGACGCTCTGGGCGGATTTCACAAACAAACAGAGTTTAAAAAGTGGGACAGGCTTGAGCAGCAGATTATAAAAATGATGCTCCAATATCCGCAAATATTACCTGAAATCAGCAAACAGAACATACTGGATCTTTTTAGTGACGATAGTTTAAGATCGATAGGAAAGATGGTACTGGCATACAAGGACGACTCGCAAAGCCGGATATCCGATATCATGTCTTTGATTGATGACGATGATAAAAGAAATTTAATATCCCATATATCAATAGTAGAGGATTCCTGGGATCAAAAGAATTGCCGCAATATCTTAGCACGCTTTGTGCTAAGCCGCAGAAGGAATGAAAAGACTTTGCTTGATAAAATCAAGGCAGCTGACAAGGCCAATGATGTTGAGTTGGTTCAAAAGTTATTGGAAGAAATGCAAAAAAGGGCAGAGTTAAGCGATAAACAAAAAATGGCACTGCAAAAATAACCAGAGTTAGGTTCAGAGGTTCAGAGGTTCAGGGTTCAGA
Source organism: Candidatus Desulfatibia sp. (assembly GCF_036446775.1). Lineage (NCBI taxonomy): Bacteria > Pseudomonadati > Thermodesulfobacteriota > Desulfobacteria > Desulfobacterales > Candidatus Desulfatibia > Candidatus Desulfatibia sp. The sequence goes on along the minus strand of NZ_JAZFTO010000125.1, from coordinate 2,932 downwards.
GGTTCAGAGGTTCAGGGTTCAAAGGTTCAGAGGTTCAGGGTTCAAAGGTTCAGAGGTTCAGGGTTCAAAGGTTAACCTGGAACGTAGAATCCAGAACGTTGAACCTAGAACGTTGAACCTAGAACGTTGAACGGGGAACCCGCATCAAGTATCCCCGATAAATCGGGATTTCCGCTACGCTCCAACAAGCATCAAGTAGCTATTAGGTCTGCAGGAGGTTTAAACTCTATGGCAAAACAATCCGGTACAAAACGGAAAATTACCAAGAAGGCTTTAAAGGATTTGATTTCGAAAGGGAAAAAGCAGGGATATTTAACTTACGATGAAATTAATAAAGCCCTTCCGGATACCATGCTTTCTCCGGATCAGATTGATGACACACTCATTCTGTTTGATGATAACGATATAGAAATTATAGACGAAAAGAAAACCAAATTGATACCCGGCGCAAGAAAACCTGCAAACAAAAAAAGCGTTACTAGTACTACTTCCAGCGTTGATTTCGGCAAGGTAACCGATCCTGTTAAGATGTATCTGCGCGAGATGGGACTTGTAACCCTTTTGAGCAGGGAAGGCGAAGTTGAAATCGCCAAAAAAATCGAATCCGGAGAACAAGAAGTCTTAAGAGCACTGATAGATACGACAACAGGCGTAAATTGTATTTTAGAGTTAGGCGAACATATTCGACACGGTGCTTTGCGTCCCAAGCATGTGTTAAGGGATATCAGGGATATTGAAGAAGGAGATAACTATGTTGATGAAGCGCTCCAAATCGAAAACTTTTTAAACACTGTTGGTAAAATTAAGGTGATTAATGAAGAAAATGAGGCCTATCGGAAAGAGCTTTTTTTATCTGATCTCGATCCGGATGAACGACGTCGGATTAGGAGGTGTGTAACTCGGCGAAATAATAAAATATTTGATTCTCTGAAAGATTGGCGCCTTGAAATCGGAGTCATGGAGAACATTTACAAGCTGATCAGGGAACAAATCGAATGGTTTGATACCATGAATAAAATGATTTTAATGTGTGCCGAAGTTGTTAATGCTCCGGTTACGGAACTCCGCGCTAATTTAAGAACTAAAAGCAGCTTTACAAAATGGGTCAAGGATCGTTGCAGCCTGACAAAAGAGGAGATGGATGTACTCTATCAGGACCTAAAAAAGATCCAGAAGCAGGTTTCGGAGAGGGCGTTTACTATCAAAGCTAAAAGCCGGACGTTAAAAAGAGTTGTTTCAGCAGTTGAAGAAGGGCGATTAAAAGCCAAATTGGCCAAAAGTGAGTTGGTCAAGGCAAATTTACGCCTGGTTGTAAGTATTGCCAAAAAATATACTAACAGAGGTCTGCAGTTTCTGGATCTGATTCAGGAAGGTAATATAGGCCTTATGAAAGCGGTGGACAAGTTTGAATATCGCCGCGGTTATAAATTCAGTACGTATGCTACTTGGTGGATACGACAGGCCATAACGCGGGCAATTGCTGATCAGGCAAGAACAATACGGATTCCTGTCCATATGATTGAAACCATCAACAAATTGATACGCACGTCCAGGTATCTGGTTCAGGAGCTTGGTCGAGAACCTACTCCGGAAGAGATTGCCCAAAAAATGGAGATTCCACTGGTAAAGGTGCGCAAGGTTTTAAAGATTGCGCGCGAACCTATCTCTCTGGAAACACCCATCGGTGAGGAGGAGGACAGTCATCTGGGGGATTTCATAGAAGATAAAAAGTTTATGCTGCCTTCGGACGCCGCCGTCAGTCTGAACCTTGCCGAACAGACAAGAAAAGTTCTTGCGACTTTGACGCCGCGTGAGGAAAAAGTATTGCGCATGCGTTTTGGAATCGGGGAAAAGGCGGACCATACCTTAGAAGAAGTCGGGCAGGATTTTGCAGTCACTCGTGAAAGGATCAGGCAGATAGAAGCCAAAGCACTAAGAAAACTAAGGCACCCCACCAGAAGCCGGAAGCTGAAAAGTTTTATTGAACAGACGTAAAAATGATGAATTTGCAAAAAGGCAAATTCATCATGTGTTTGGTGTTTAGTGTTTTGTTTGAATTGCAAATGATGTTAAAAACTTGACAAAATAATATTCAGAAACTATAGAGGGGCCAGGTCTACACATTTGACAGATTGTAACCGTTCAGAGGTTCAGGGTTCAGAGGTTAACAAAAAAAACAACCCTGAACTTCTGAACCCTGAACCTGTGAACGCCTACGGCAAATTTTGAGGGCCCATAGCTCAGCTGGCAGAGCCACCGGCTCATAACCGGTAGGTCCCTGGTTCGATCCCAGGTGGGCCCACTCACTATTCATAATAAACCACCAGTCCTGTTAATGTGGCAAAAGTTCAAATGAACAAAACAAATGCATCTAAGAGAACTAAAATTCGGTATAAAACGTTTTGAAGTTAAAAATTTCGAATTACGAATTTCGTGCTTCGAATTTCCGGTTTATCCTGGTTGGGTGTAAATTGATAAAAAAGCAAAATATAATACTGCACTGGAAGCTTTATCTAAAAGTGCGGAACTCAAAGCGTGGTTGTTTTCAATAATCACGCTTTTTTATTTCTGGATGCTTGTTGGAGCGTAGCGGAAATCCCGAACAAGGCTAAATCTAAAACCCAAAATATTATCGCAAGGCGATTTTATGGCTGCAACCGTAGCTGATATCATCAAGGTCATGGAAACGATGGCCCCATACCAATTTTGACAGCGCCGCAGACGGTATCAACGATGTCCTTGCTTTCCGCATTGGACTGACGGATCTTAAAGTGCTTAAAAGGGGGGATTGCCCTGATGAGGACTCGGCCACTGATTATATACAAAAGCAGGGACTTGGCCGGGTCGGAGAGCTGGAAGAAACCATGGAGCTTTTACCTTTGGCATTATCGCTTAAAGAAAAACTGGGGCTTAAATACGTCAAAGTTGCTGG
>NZ_JAZFTO010000124.1:0-2818 GCF_036446775.1 Candidatus Desulfatibia sp. | reverse complement strand
TACCGTCCCTGTAAGAGGTATACCAGCTACCATCGGCAAGCTGCGTGCGAGCCATCCATTCAAAAGCCCGCTGGGCCTCTTTAATATATCCGCCGATACAGAGGCCCATGGCGGCCTCGACATGGTCCCAGGGATCCGTTTTCTCACCCCGGCACCAGGGTATTTCTCCATTTTCCTTCTGAGTATTGACGATCAGAACCGCAACGGAGTCGATGTCAATTGTAAGGTCCTGTTTAACACCACTAAGATTAAAGCTCATCAAAACATTCCTTTTATTTAGTCCTGAAAAACCTGGTCCTTTGGGGCAAGTCAGAGTTCTCCGGCTCTGCCTTGGCAGTTTTGTGTCTAAAATCACAAATTCCAAGCACCAAATTACAAATAAATTCCAAACTACAAGCTCCAAATTCCAAATACTAAAGAACTAAACTATTTTAATTTTTCCAGTATTGACGAAAATATCTTTTTCAATTCGTTTGGCTTTCCTTAAAATTCATCTTACCGCAATGCTCGCCCCGACGAATTGGGTTTTCCGATGCGCTTCAACCCACAACCCTTATCCCTCACGGCCTTTTGGGCCGCTCCTCAAGCCCCGAATGCTTTTCATGAGGCGCTCTTCAAGCAGCGCGCAGGCCTTTCGACTCGCAACCCGTAATATAATAATCGCATTAATTAATGCGGAATAGCGATGTTTGCCAACCATAAGTGCAGCTTATTTAAACTGCAAAATTTTTTGCGATTATTATAGGATGTATTTTTGGGGACATCCTTCACTTTTAAAGTTTATTCTGTCCGATTAACACATTTATGGGGATGTTCTCCACTGAACACAAAGCGCCAAAGAGATAAACTTAATATGTTAAGTACGTCTCGGACTTTACGGATTTTATTATATGATGGAGGGGGTTGATCGAATTTGAGGGACGCTTGAATATTTTAAAATTATTGCTTATGTGCAAGACGTGTCGAAATCTGACACGAATCGCTCATGAATCATATAATTTTTCCTTACCCTGCAAACCTGCTCAGCAGGCTCCTCCTTCTGATGCAAAGTTAAATTGTAGACCGTGACTGCGCCACAATCGAATACTCCTCAAGCCTAAACCGGGGAGTTTTTCATGGCTCCTTACCAGACTTAAAAATTGGACTAAGTTTTCACCCCGGTTTTTGACCTCAGCTTATGGCTGTTGACAATATCCCCATAATTGGTATATTTGAATCATGACATGGACGGTCACCGTTAAAAAGAAGGCGGAAAAGCAATTTCGCAAACTTCCGGTTGGTGTCACCAAAGCGCTATTTCGGCTTTTGAGAGAAATCGAACTTTACGGCCCTTACAGAAACAATTGGCAAAACTATGGTTCATTGGGCAAGAATCGCTTTCATTGCCATTTAAAAAAGGGACATCCGACTTACGTGGCCGTCTGGGAAATAAGGGAAAAAGAAATTCGTTTGGTTGAGGTGACATATGTTGGAACACACGAAAAAGCTCCCTATTGAGCTTAAATTCATAGGCCCGCCTACGAATAAGGATAAGGCAGTTGCAGCGCTGAAGTCCTTGGGCTTTGTGAACGTTTCCGATTCGGTTCCTTGGCGGGATCTATTCCCGGAATATTCGGACGAAGAATTGCCGGGTGTGTGCCTTGCTGGATCACGGGTGAAAGAGGGATTAACCCAAAAACAGCTTTCGGAATTGACCGGTATTCCGCAGAGCCACATTTCCGAAATGGAAAACGGCAAACGAACGATCGGCAAGAAGCTATCTAAAATTCTGGCCAAAGCTCTCAAGGTCGGGTACAAAGTTTTTCTTTAGGTAAATGCAATTCTTCAGTCAAATATGGAAACATTTCCTGGAATAGTTCTGGCCATCGTTATTTTCTCCGTACTTCTCGGCAAAACAGGGACGTTCGTGCAGAGATTGCATCAGACAGGCACGTTCTGCACGAGCAGTACCTATGTGCTAAAAGCCTAACGAATGGGGTAAAGCACTCGAAGTAGCAATATAAATTCCAAACTACAAGCTCCAAATTCCAAATACTAAAGAACTAAACTATTTTAATTTTTCCAGTATTGATGAAAATATCTTTTTCAAGTCGTTTGGCCTTCTTCACGATTATAAGGGTTGGCCTCCGGCCCGTAGGGGCATCGGGCCTACGCCCCGGAGGGATTTTTGAATTTCGGTCAGCCGACTTCGCCATAGTAGCCTTTTGGCTACGACGGCTGAATTGTAATTTGTTTGTTTTTTGGGATTTGTTATTTGGAATTTCCACTAGCTCAATTACTCCATGAATGGATACGAAAAAGTTTTGCCAGTAAAAACACAAAATTTACAACTAAGGAACTAAACGCTGAACCTCTGAACGGTTACTATTTTCCCAAACGGTTTTTTATAATATCAGCTAATTGGCGGCAATATCTACCTGTTTCTTCTATTGTTGGCCCTTCTACCATTATACGGCATATGGGTTGTGTACCGGAATAACGAACCAGCACCCGGCCCTGCTCCCCTAAATTTGTTTCAACAGACTTTATTGCATCTTGAATCTCGGGTACGGTTTCCAAGTCAGGTTTTTGACCAACTTCCACGTTCTTAAGGGCCTGAGGGAATACGGCCATAATTTTACAAAGCTCTGACAGGGGTTTTGAATTCGCATGCATGACTTCAATAAGTCTTAAAGCAGCAAGAATGCCGTCTCCGGTGGTATGCTGATCCAAAAAGATCATGTGACCGGAATCTTCGCCGCCTAAAATAGCCCCGGAAGCCACCATTGCTTCCATAACATAACGATCACCGACATCAGTCATCTTATGGGTTATGCCC
>NZ_JAZFTO010000123.1:0-14082 GCF_036446775.1 Candidatus Desulfatibia sp. | reverse complement strand
TTGATAGTGGAAGATGATATAATTGTTGCCAGAGACATTCAGAATAGATTGAAGAACCTGGGGTTTGAAGTAACCGCATCGGTATCAAGCGGGGAAGAAGCTATTATTAGGGCAAAAGAAAATCTTCCTGATCTGGTGTTGATGGATATTGTGCTCAAGGGTGAGATGGACGGGATTGAAGCTGCTGAAATCATTCAGTCTCGTTTCGATATTCCAGTCATCTTTCTTACAGCTTATACTGACGAAGAAAGGTCTGAACGTGCCAAGCTGGCGATACCTTTTGGATATATTCTAAAGCCGTTCCAGGATAGGGATCTTAAGATAACAATCGAGATGGCACTTTACGCTGCTAAGGTTGATGCTAAGCGCAAGCAGGCCGAGGAAGCGCTACGCAAGAGTGAAGATAAGTTGGATGCAATATGTAGCTCAATACACACAGGCATCATAATTATAGATGCTGAATCGCACACGATTGTTGATGCCAATCCCTATGCAGTTTCACTCATTGGGGTTTCAGCGGATACAATAGCCGGTAAGGTTTGTCATGAGTATATTTGCCCCGCGGAGGAAGGAAAGTGCCCCATCACTAATCTTGGCCAAACTGTTGTTAGCTCTGAAAGTATTTTATTAAGCATAGACGGCGAAAGGATACCAATCCTCAAGAGAGTAACTTCTCTAAATATGGATGATAAGAAATATTTTCTTGAGAGCTTTATAGACATATCAGATCTTAAGAAAGCAGAGGAAGAAAAAAAGAGACTTGAGGCCCAACTGCAGCAAGCACAAAAGCTGGAATCAGTCGGCATTTTGGCAGGTGGTATAGCCCACGATTTTAACAACCTTTTGTCCATAATCATGGGCAATATTTCCATGACAAAAGATGATGTTAAACCTGAATATGGGGTTACTGAATTTCTGAATGAGGCCGAAGCAGCGAGCTTGCTGGCACAAGATTTGACCAAACAGTTGATTACCTTTTCTAAAGGCGGAGCACCGGTTAAGAAAATAAGCTATATTTCAAACCTAATAAAAAAAGCGACTGATTTTGCCCTGTCCGGTTCAAATGTAGGGTGTGAATTCAATATGCCTGATGATCTATGGGCGACTGAGATTGATCAAGGTCAGATAAGGCATGTTATCAACAACGTGGTTATCAATGCAGTTCAAGCTATGCCGCAAGGCGGAACAATTGAGGTGTGTGCAGAAAATTTTATGATTAGTGCCGATAAAGGTTCTGAACTGTTATCGCTGCAAGATGGTACATATGTAAAAATATCGTTTCGAGATCAAGGAGTCGGCATTTCTGACAAAGATCTTGCTATGATATTCGATCCATATTACTCATCCAAAGAACGAGGAACTCAAAAGGGGATGGGGCTTGGCCTGGCGACATCCTATTCCATCATAAAAAAACATCATGGCAAGATTACGGTAGCATCCGAGGTCGGTGTTGGAACAACCATCAATATCTATCTGCCGGCTTCCGAAATAGCAGTACCGGTTAAGAAAACATTGGAAGAAAAAGCGCTAACCGGCAAGGTCAAGATTCTTGTTATGGACGATGAAGAGATGATCAGAAAGGTGCTGAGTCAGACTGTTAGTCGCTTAGGATATGAAGCAGTATGCTCAAAAGAAGGCGTTGAAGCGATTGAAATTTATAAAAAAGCAAAGGAATCAGGGGAGCCCTTTGATGCAGTTCTTTTGGACTTGACCATTCGAGGTGGTATGGGAGGCAAGCATGCTATCGAAAAACTTATTGAAATTGACCCTGAAGTTAAAGGCATCGTGAGCAGTGGCCATTCGGGGGATCCCGTGATGACTGACTTTAGGGCATACGGTTTTAAGGGCGCTATTAATAAACCATTCGGTAAAAATGAATTAAGCAAAATATTGAACAAGGTGATAGTGGATAGGCAGAGTTGTTTATAAAATTTCTTTGTTGATCTTCTGCCACAGGTTTGATGGTTGAGGCAGCTTATGGTCGTCCAAGCTCAATACCGGCACAGCCCCGATTAGAGCGTTGGTAACCATAATTTCATCAGCAGTAAAAAGGTCTTCCGGTTTCACGATTCTCTGTTCCACCTTGTAGTCCCACACGGAAAGCAGTTTGCAGACAACCGTTTCCATGATACCGGGCAAAACATGCAAGGATGCCGGCCTTATTACGGTTTTATCTTTGATCAGCAGAATATTGGCCGTGTTGGTTTCGGAAACGGTATTGTCCGGGTTTAGGATTAAGGCTTCGTCGGCATTTTGGGACAGGGCCCATTTGCCGGCCAGAAAATAATATAGATAATTGAGGGTTTTATGATCGGCCAGGGGGGTCTGGCGCGCATGCGGATATGTGGCCAGGTTTAAGCCCGGTTCTTGTTTATCTGTTAGGCGATGCGTGTATGGTCGGGCGGTTACCACAAGCGCGTGGTTGTAGGGAGGGTCTTGGCGGTCTCCCCTGGTGACCATTATTTTAACGGCTGCGATTGTATTGCGCAGGCCGTTTTTTTCAACGACCTGATTGATAATATCATGCCAGGTAAGGTCCGGCGGTTCTTCTGCAAAAAGGTGCTTCCAGGTTTGATAAAAGCGGTCAATGTGTGCATCCAGATGCTTGGGGTTGCCGTGGTCCACTCTGATGGTTTCAAAAAACCCGTAACCGTACTGCAAGCCCAGATCGGTTATGGGGATAACGGCCTGCTCCTGCGGTTCCAGGGAGCCATTGATCCATACATAGCTTTTCTTTGAAGCTTTTTTTTCTTGGCCCATAAAAACCTCCATCAACGTTCTACCTTTATGTATGGTTTCTTCGTATTCGTCCAGCGGGTCGGAGTCGAAAACAATGCCGCCCCCTACGGAAAAGATAATTTTGTCGTTGTATATAGTGGCGGTACGGATAGCGATGGAAAGATCCATGGTGTCGTGGAAACTGATGTAGCCGATGGAGCCGGTATAGATATGCCGCCTGTGCGGTTCGAGTTCATCGATAATTTCCATGGTTCTGATTTTGGGACAGCCGGTGATCGATCCCCCGGGGAAAGCGGCCTTAAGAAGATCAACCGCATCACGGCCCGGGTCCAGTATGCCCGCGACAATCGATACCAGGTGATAGACATTCTGGTAGGCTTCCAGTCGTTTGTGTTCCGCCACCCGGACAGATCCGGCCCGGCAGACTTTGCCGATGTCGTTGCGCAACAGATCGACAATCATGGAAAGTTCGGCATCGTCTTTTTTGCTTTGCTTCAGCTCGCGCCCTAACTGTTCGTCTTGGGCCGGTGTTTTGCCCCTGGGCCGGGTACCTTTAATAGGTCTGGTTTCAATGCGGTCACCGGTTTGCAGCAAAAACCTTTCAGGCGATGTGGAAACTAGCTGATGGTCACCGGCATTGATATAAGCAAAAAACGGAGCCGGGTTGTTAGCGTACAGTTTTGTAAAAAGATTGAAGGTATCCCCCTCAAAGTCCATCTCAAAACGCTGGGACATGTTGACCTGGTAAACGTCACCCGCTGCAATGTACTCCTTGATGGTTTCAACGGCATGCAGGTAGTTGGATTTTTTGAAATTAGATTTAAACCCGGCCGCCTCACCACTGAAACTCCCTTTTTGCGGAGGTTCTCCCGCCAGGAGTTGTTTAAAAAAATTTAGATCATCATCCAGGCTGCTTTGCCCGGCAAGGTTGCGCGCGGGAATGCAGAGCCGGGTGCTGTCAGTGCTTTTGTCGTGCACAACGATAATCGACGGCGCAAAAAAACAGATGTGCGGAAGTCGCAGATCGTCTACGGAGGTGCGCGGAAGTTTTTCCAGAACATCTTTAAGGTCGTAAGACAGATAACCAAAAAGCCCGGCTGCAAGCGGTTGCGGCCAACCAGATTGATCCCAATCAAGATCATTCAGATGCAAAGCGTTTATTATAGAACGGAGGGTGTCAAAAGGATCGGCGTTGACCTCAACGGTTTGATCCGCGGAAGTGATCGTCATCTTCCGGTTGCGTCCCCTGAAGGTCAGCCATGGTTTGGCACCCAGAATGTGGTATCGGGCACAATCAAGGTCGCCGCCGCTCAAAAGAACAGTTGTGCCGGCCATGGCAGCAAAGCGGGCGGAAAAATCGATAAACGATTCGCCAAGGTCAATTGGTTCGACATGCATACCGGTTATTTTGCCGGCTATTTTTTTGATTTCATCCATTTTATATCCTGCCATAAAAACCTGATCCTATGGGCCATGCCTGTCCCGCATTGCGGGGGTAAGAGAACGTCGGCTCTACCTTAAAGAGCGTTCCGGAGTACAAATCATTTCATCAGAGCACGATCCGGAAAGTCCCTTTGGGGCTGAATCAAAACCGTGTCCCGGGAGTCCGGACTCTTTACTGTGTTTAAAAAGCTTCCGTTGGCACTGCGCCTGCCGGAATCTGAAACAGCGAGCGGTCCCAGCCTGAGGAAGTTTTCCACAAGCAAATAGCCGTTTTCAGTGAGAAAGCTTTCAGGATGAAACTGAACACCGTGTAGCGCATACTTCGGGTGGGACATTCCCATAATCACCCCTTCGGGGCTGCGGGCGGTTACATTGAGCGCGCTCTGGTTGAATGCGACCATCAGAGAATGATAGCGGGTTGCAGAAAAAGGAGAACAGATTCCGTCAAAGATACCGTCATTGTTGTGATGGATCATACTGGTTTTGCCATGCATCGGCACCGGAGCGCGCACGGTTTTACCGCCAAAGGCTTCATTCATGCATTGCATGCCCAGGCATACGCCCAAAATGGGGATCTGGCGGCCAAAGGCTTTTATAAGGGGAATTGATATCCCGGCATGGGCTGGATCTTTGGGGCCCGGGCTGATGAGCACATAGTCCGGGTTAAGCGTTTCAATCTGCCGCAAAGTAATCATATCACTTCTATGCACCTGAATTTCAAGAGCATATTGCCTGAACATCTGCACCAGGTTGTAAGTAAACGAATCGTAATTATCGATGACAAGCAGCTTGTTCATAGCAGCCTCAGTTAGTACCCCTTACAATAATTCAATTGGACAACTGCTAGCTTTCAGTGGGAGTTTCCAATTCGGAAATGAGCAGTTTTTTTGATGAGCAAGGCCACACAAGGGTTTACGCTGAAGCGTACATGACGTACGCTGTAAGCGAAAACCCGCGGAGAACGCCGCTCATCGGAAAAAGGCCATTTACACATTGAAAATAAAAAAGCCACCCAATCGAGCCTGGGTGGCTTAAAGCCTATTACATAACTCAAAATATAAAATCGCTTTGCGATTTTATATAACGCCTGCCCGCAACGCTTTCGCTTGCGAGGCGGGCGGGCGGCTGCGCCGCTCTGAATTCAAATGAAAGATAAGCACTTTTAAAGGAAACCGTGGTATAAGTCAAGGGCAATGCGACAGACTATGAAAACAATCGTACCCACGACTCAAACGTCTTTACTTTGTCGGGGCCATAGTGAGCAAGGTTGCCAAGGATCTCTGCCACAGGTTTTTCAGTTTCCATTGGAGGGCCGTTTTTGGAAAAAAATTTATCCGCAAAGCATATTACCTGTTCCTCTATGGATATCGGAACCATATCACGTGCGGGCAGCGGCAGATTATGGTGCCTTATCTCCTCGGCAGTTATGCCAACCCCCACGTGCCGTTCACATACCATGGCATGCTTGAAAAGACCTTTGCTTTCAAGAAGCTCTCTGCCCAGATACCCATGGCAGATATAGGGGTGTTTCCCGGTGCAGTGCAGTTCCGGCGCGTCGGTCATAAAAACAGCAATATCGTGAAGCATAGTGGCTTCTTGAATAAATGTAATGTCGGGATTAAGGTTGGGAACCTTTGCGGCGGCATCGAGGGCTTTGCGGACCACATTTTTTCCGTGCTGGAGGAGCATGGCATATGCTTCGGAGGCGGGCTTATAATATTCACTAATAATATCAACAGGATTCATAGTCCGAATTGAATGTTTACTATTGAAAATTTTTTAGAAAAAATTATTAATTGCCACTAAGACACCAAGGCACGAAGAAAAAATACTAAAATTATATTTTGTGTCTTGGTGCCTTGGCGGCAAATATTTTTTTCTTACTTGGCGGCTAGTAACACCCCCTCAATGAAAGGATCAAGGTCGCCGTCCAGAACACCGTTTATATTACCGACATCGAGATTTATGCGATGATCCTTAACCATCTGGTAAGGATGCATGACGTAAGACCGGATCTGGCTGCCCCAGGCGATGTCGTCCTTGCCGGCGTGCATTTTCTGGACCATTTCATCCTGCTTCTGCTTCTCAAGCTGGTATAGCCGGGCTTTCAGCACCTTCAGGGCCATGTCTTTATTTCTGTGCTGGGATTTTTCCTGCTGGCACTGCACAACGATTCCGCTGGGAAGGTGGGTGATGCGAACAGCACTGTTGGTTTTATTTACATGCTGTCCGCCGGCGCCGCTGGCTCTGTAAACATCTATGCGCAGGTCCTTATCTTCTACCTCAACCGTTATATCCTTGCCTAATTCAGGATAAACAAATACCGAGGCAAACGATGTGTGTCGCTTGCCACTGGCATTAAAAGGTGAAATGCGCACCAGACGATGGACGCCGACTTCTGTTTTTAAATAGCCGTAGGCATAGTTTCCACCGGCCGTAAAGGTAATACTTTTGATGCCTGCTTCTTCTCCGGGTTGAAAATCGATGATATCGATTTTGAAACCTTTGCGTTCAACCCAGCGCGTATACATTCTAAAAAGCATTTCAGCCCAGTCCTGGGCTTCGGTTCCCCCGGCTCCGGCATTGATGGAAACAATGCAGTTACTACGATCATCCTCACCATCAAGCATAAGGCCGAAAGAAAATTTTTGTATTTTGCCTTCAAGGGCGTGAACTTGCTGAGTGGTTTCTTCGACAGTTTCCTCATCAGATTCTTCGAGGGCGAGGTCCAGCAGCAGGTCATTGTCTTCAAGATCATGGTAAAGGTTGTTGAACTTTTCGACTTGGCCGGAGATCAATGAGCGTTCTTGCAAAACAGTTTTGGTTTCTTCAGGATTATCCCAGAATCCTTTTTGAGCAATCAGATTTTCAATTTCCTCAAGCCGTTTTTCTTTGCCGGCCAGGTCAAAGATAGCCCCGCAGCTGTTCTAATTTCAGAAAAAGACCCTTTATGTTTTCTTTGAGTTCGATGCTCATGGTTTACCTCCTATCATAAAATCGCTTAACAATTTTTCATTGGTTGCGTTCTAATATTTTACACGATTTGATACACAACGCAACAATAATAATCCGCGCTTGCTGCGGAGGCAAGGCCTTAATCCGAAATTTTCCGTCCATAGAAATCATTCTTGAATCAAAGCGGTCTCTTTGTTTCGGAGCAGGAAGGATGCCCCTCAATCAGGCCCATCAGGATTTATGCCATCGTTAGTTACCAAAATCTCTTTGTTTCCGAATATTTCGAGATATCCCTTTAGATTATATAATTTAAGACAAATGACGATATCCTCCAGTTCGTTATCGCTGACGAATTCACTGGAAATACCTATAGTATGTTTAGTTTGACCAGTGGGTGCATCAACACTAAACATATATCTACGAGATTTGGAATCCCACATGTTCTCAATAACACATCCGGGAAACAACTCTTTGAGGTAGTTTGCGATTCCTGACAGTTTTTCCTTTTCGTCCATCCAGCCACCCCCTAATTTTCTAAGCTTGTAAGATAGGGGACATAAGATTATAAGTTCGGAAATATTTCCACATAAATCGGACCGATTTTCAAATAACAGTAAAGAAGTAGAAGACTCAATAAAAAGTACTTGTCCACACCCAGCCTGGTGGGAACTTATAAACTTATGTCCCGCATTCCCCATACACGGATAATAACATGCTGGCTTGATACCATATTACACCCTGAAATATTAAACAATGATTCATTTTTTCATTTTGTTTGCGCTCAATTAGGGTTTCACCAAGGTCCAATAGCTGTGCCCGAGCAATATAAAAAGTTAAATTGTATCACCATGACCCAAGGCCCTTTAGTCAACCATATTACGTCTTTGCGTCTTCGACAGAAATCGGTTTGATTTTTTTATATCAATGAGCTAAGCTCGTAATGATCAGATTATGTTAAGAAATTTTAAGTAATAGTACCCGAGGCACGGTGAAGCTCTGACAAACAAATCTTTGAATGGATTTAGAAATGACGGTTAACAAGGAGGCACCATGGCTTTACTTGAACTTGAGTTTCCGGTACACACGTTAGATAATCACTGTCTGCTTGCCCAAGGAAGCACGCTCGATCTCGAAACACTGAACGCCCTAATCGAATCCAGCCGTGAAGATCGATACCCGGAATCTGATCTGAGCAGATACGGTTCCGTGACGAAAGATACACGGTCGTTTCTCAAGGAACCCCCATATGACAAAATCTTCGGAGATCCCCAGATAAAGACAGTCCTTGATACAATGCAGCGGGTGAGTTTGCCTCTGCCGGTTATGGAATATCTCGACTATTTCCAAAATAGCGACGTATATACCTATCGACATTCAATCATTGTTTATGCGCTATCCATCATATTGGACAATGACCTATTGGAGGATAAAGATGCTCAATATCTCATGGCTAAAACCGGACCGTCGCACGACTTTGGGAAAAATTGTACGCCACTGTCTGTTTTAAAGAAAGAAACCCCTCTGACTCGCAACGAACGGGCGATGCTCGAACATCATGTGGCAGCAGGCTATGTCATTATGGGTTATTATCTCAAAGATGCTGATTGTCTGTCCGCCGAACTGGCTCGGGATCATCACGAAAGAAAGGATGGTTCCGGCTATCCCACCGGAATTCCTCTCGAGGACAGACAGACAGAAATTATTGCTGTCAGTGATGTCTATGATGCACTCATCTCTAAGCGTCCATACCGTGAAATTTCATACGATAATCGGACAGCCCTCGAAGAGATAACGAGAATGGCGGAGAGGGGGGAAATCGGTTGGGAGGTCCTGCAAGCACTGATAGGGTTTAACCGAGAAGGACGACCCCATTACGCGGAAGTCAAGGTTTCACTTGAAAAACGGGGTACTCCACCGACCAAAAACGTTTACGGAATTACAGCAGAATAGGAAAATAGGCTTCCTCAGGCTCTCGTAAAGGGCCATGCCCACGGCCGTAGAAAGATTCAGACAGCGAATTTCATCGGTGATGGGGTCACATCACAATGAAAGTTCTTATACCTCTTGGTTTTATGACAATTTTACACCCATAAAGTTTTCAAATGTGATTCTTTCGCAACCTTCGATAGCGGAGCCCGAGCAATACAAAAAGTTAAATTGTACCCACCAAGTCCAAGTCCCCAGGCATCGTTTCATTTTGTCAAGAGTGAAGACGGCCCCTATGTTTTCGCAGAGAATTTTTCGTGTCAAATCAAGATGTAATAAGCAAGGAGGGTTATGGAAATGAATCTGTTCCAGGTTTCGAATTGTTAGGTTGTTGGGGCTGCAAATTTTTTGATTTGAAATCCTAAGCTATAAATTTTTAAGACGGTAGCGGTTTGCTTGCAAAATATCATTTCCAATCAACTCAGAAATTCTGTTATAGTCTATAACCCGGGTTGAGCGGTTCAACGTTCAAAATTCCGGGTTGATGAGCCTTAGCAGGCTCAATCCAAAAGAGTTGCGCCTTCCAAGAGGCGGCAAGTAATTTTCTCCCAACCCGCCTGCCAAAGTCTTATACGGCGGACAGGTGGGTGAAAGAGACCAATCCTAGCATTGAGTTGTAACGTTAAGTAATGCCATGCTATAACCCTTGAACCTATAACTCTGAACCCTGAACCTAGAACCGATCAGTTTATGAATAGCCGTGAAAGATTTTGTGGAACTATGCGCTATGAAGCAGTGGACCGGGTGCCTTTTTTTGAAGAAGGCATACGCAAAGAAGTACTGAAAATATGGCGCAGGCAAGGCCTGGCAAGGGGGTCTGATCTATCAACGATGTTCTCCTATGACCGGCTCGAGCACATAGAACTCGACCTTGATCCCCGCCCGGGGCTCAAAAAATGGCCCAGCTCATTTTCACAATTGGATGCATTGAGACAACGTCTTAACCCGGAGGACACCCGCCGCCTGCCATGGAGATGGCGCCGGAAGGTTCGTAAATGGAGAAACCGCGACCATGTACTCATGCTTCGTGTGCACCAGGGATTTTTCCTTTCAATGGGCGTCTCTGGTTGGAAACGGTTTAAAGAGGTGATCCGTCTTCTAATAAAAGATCCGGAGCTTGTGCGCGAAGTTATGATGGTCCAAGGCCGGTTTGCAGCGCGGCTGACAGAACGGCTTTTTGAGGATGTTGACATTGATGCCGCTGTGTTTGTCGAGCCTATCTGTGAGAACCGAGGCCCCTTAATCTCACCAAAAATGTATGAGGAATTGGTTCTTCCGAGCTACCAGCCGCTCCTTGAGGTGCTAAGCCGTAACGGAGTGGAGACTATAATCTTTCTCTCGTTTACCAATCCCAGATTGCTGATCCCAAGCATTCTTAAATGGGGGTTCAACTGCCTGTGGGCCTATGAGGTCAAGATGGAGGCCATGGACTATCAAGACCTGCGCCGGGAGTTCGGACGAGACCTGCGCCTAATTGGAGGCCTTGACCTGGACACCCTGCACCGCGGCAAGAAGGCCATCCGTCGTGAAATCGAGGAGAAAGTACCGCCTCTGCTTGCCAATGGCGGATACATACCTATGGTTGACGGTAGGGTTCGAGAGGATATACCTTTCGACAATTACATCTATTACAGAAGAACATTGGAAAAGGTAATTCAGGGTTAAGCTGAGAGAAATTTGAAATGAAGCTTGAGGGATAAACCCTGCAAAGCAGGGATACGCGCCGATCCTCTCTATTCAGGGAGAAGGCCAGAGCTATCAGGGAAGCAAAGGGCATAAGCACCTGGTAGGGACCCGGGGTAAGGCCACCGACGCCCATAGCCACTGCACCGAGGTTCTACTCTACTGATGGAAAAATCAAACCAAAAAAAATTGTTTATGGCAATTAGCCCTAATCCAAAGAGAACAATTAAGTGAAATCCTTTCCCATCAAAGTGAAACCGAACGTGCCGGCAACGCCGAACAGGAAAGCAATAAAGAAGTTCGTCTCCGGGCTGATTTGCCATAGAAAAGCCCCCCCGAAGGCTGCGATCGAAACGAACACATCACGAATTAGATAATACAAACCGAACATCCCCGCCTTGCAATCATCAGGAGCAAGATCCATAATGAGGGCCTTGCGCGTTGGCTCACCGAATTCCTTAAGCCCTCGCAGCATGAATGCCAGGACTAGCCATTCAAAAGAGCGGCAGTACATTAAAACCAATGGAAACAGCGTGAAAAAGAAAAACGTGATTACGACAAATGGTTTTTTGGTGCTTCTGTCTGCCAAGTAAGCCACAGGAATATAGACAAGCACTGCTGTTGCCATTTCAATGCTTGTTAAAAAACCAAATTGCAGGGCGGTTACCGGTTGTTCGATTACCTTCATGCACCAGATGACAACAAATGCATATGGTATTTGCTCGCAAAACCGCACTAGAATATCCGCAACAAGAAGCCTTTTCAGAGAAGGTTTCATCAGCGAAAGCAGCTTCAACGGATTTTTTTCCGGTGCAAGCCGGCACTGATCACCGATGGCATTTGACTTCACCTCTTCAATTAGCTTTTGCTGAAGCACTATGGCCACAATTGCCAGAATGAGCGCAAACACAAAGGCCATGCGCACACCTGATGTTTCACCCCATGTAACAATGCACAGACCTCCTAAAATCGGACCCAGCGCCATGGGGACGCGACGGACCAGCGAATGCATACTCACGCCCATAGTCTGTTTGTTTTTAGGCAGCACCCGGAATATGAGACTCATTGTGGCCGGAAGTGATATGGCCGACCATGAGAGAAAAAACACCGCACCGATCAAAACCGCCTGCCACGAGGGGATCAAGATCACAATCAGAAAGCCGAACATGGCGACAATGTTAAAGATGAGCAATGCCCGCTTTGTCCCTAATCGATCCGACAGATAAGCGCCCGGAAAAGAGTAAAGAGCGGACAGCAAATTGTCCATCGCGTTCAGCAGCCCGACCGAGACGACACTTCCGCCCAAAGCGATCAGGTAGATGGGCAGGAACCTTTCGGCCATTCGTTCGCCCATGCCCACCAGGATCACCATGCAAAGCAGGCCGAATATGCTTCGTTGCAAACCCAGAAAGGCGGGAATACGATGCAATATTGTCAACATTGAATTGCCCATACTCAACACGGAGCCGCTTTAAAAACGAATCCGGAGAAAGGTTAATCAGTTAACTTTCTGCCTTTGAAAATATTCGAACATAGCATCTAAAATTGTTGCGCCTCGCATTATTCTTTTTTCGTCGGTTGAATGGGCCATGAAAAGCCCCGAAAATAAAATAGTCAAGCCTGCTGCTTCCGGCCTACCATACTTATCGTCCTTAAGATCGATATCGTGTATTATTTCCGCTATCGGTACGAGTCCTTTACTATCAAGGCCAAATCGATCAATCATCACTTCAAAAGTGCAACGGTCTCCCTCGTGCGTATATTCTGCTTCGAACATATCAAAGCTAAGCTCTTCAGGTTTTGGTTTGTATTTTTTGGAAGCCACAAACTTGAATTCTGCTTCCTTGTCAATAAAACGCTTTATTAACCATGCGCTCGCTATTCTATCCACATAGACATTTTTCCGCGTGACCCATGTTTTCCCTTTAAGATTTTTAATAGTCCTGGCTGTGCCGAAAGCGGTAGCAGGAGCGCCTTTCAATTGTGACGCTATTTCAGAAATGACTACTTCGGCAGCACCACGCTCAGGAGCTGAAAAAAAGTCAATAGCAACAACCTCTTCAAATCTTTTTTGCAGCCGAAAAAATTGAGCTTTTATTTTTGATACGCTCGCGGTGGTGTCAAAGAAGTTTGCAGTCAGTTCATTGGTTAAGGATCGGGCTTCTTCAACAATCTTAGCATAATCGGCACTCCTGGCTGTTTGAAACATTAATTCAATCTGTTCTTTTGAAAGCCCCTCCAGGAATCTCACTTCTGATAATGAGGCACCACCACCACCTTCTATTATTTCCTTTACTATCCAGCTTAAATCCTCATATGACTGTTCACTTTGAGGTAGCACATAAACAGATTGTTTGACTGCAATCGCGCCTATCTGCTTGAGTCTCCGCCAGATTTTAACCCGAAAATAATTTGGCTTCGGGGGTATCTGGTGAATTAAAAGCAGCCATTTGGTTTTTGTTGAGCTTGACATCGGCCCTCCCTGTAAATATTGTTACATACGATATATAACAGTTGTATCATCTGTCAATGATTTCTTATGAGCTTGGGAAAAATGTTTTAAAAAAAGATTTTACTAATATAAAAGTGGCTGAAATTCATGAGGACTATGACGAACCATGCGTTTGCATTGCCGGATATGCTTTCGCAGTGCTTTTGTACGGCCCGACTGGGGAGGAATTGGGGAGGAACCACCGGATTTTGAGGATTGAATTTAAAATTCAAGTTCAAATTTATACGAAAAACAATGTTAACACATCATCAAACTATACTGTTCAACTAATTGAAAACTTGCAAATTATGTGACATGATATTAAGCTTTTTATCTATTGTTAAAATTTTTGTGCATACGATCTGTATGGATTAAAGTTTCTATATAAAAATGCCGACATAGTTTGAGTGATTGAAATTATTGCATAACAACAAATAATAGACAAGAACCTTATTTAAAATATTTTATGATCCCTGGCACGGATCTTGGATATACATGCTGGAGACAAGTCTGTTTTTGATCGGCCAGACCGGATTTTCAGGAGCTTGTAATTAGCTTTTTGGGCGAGAAAGCAGCGGATTTAATAATCATGTTTGATATCACTGCGCGCAAGCAAAGGCAGGAGGTATTGCAGGAATGTTAGCCGGAAAATTAGTTATAGGGGTGCAAACATATGCATAAAGTATTTCAGCACAACACTGGATTTGGCCGGATAGCAATTATCATCATTGTCACTATGGTCGTAACAGGCCTTGCTGTATTTTTTGTGCTCCGAGGAGGAAAAG
>NZ_JAZFTO010000122.1:0-5190 GCF_036446775.1 Candidatus Desulfatibia sp. | reverse complement strand
GGAGCGGCTCCTGGTCGACTGCGAAGAACGTTTTTTAGGCGTGGTCACCGAAAAACTGTCCCTGCGTAAAGGTAAGATGACCAGTATGGTCAACAAAGGCAAAGGCAGGGTGCGGATCGAATTTAGCATACCCGCCCGGGGGTTGATCGGGTACAGGGATGAATTTCTCACCGATACGCGGGGAACAGGTATCACGCATTCCCTGTTTGACGGTTACGAGGCCTTTCGAGGGGAATGTCTCAGCCGGTTTACCGGCTCCATCGTAGCAGACCGATCCGGAAGCGCCGTGGCCTACGCCTTGTTCAACCTGGAACCACGGGGCCGTTTTTTTGTCGTGCCCGGAGATCCCGTCTACGAGGGGATGATCGTCGGCGAGCACAACCGTGGCCAGGACATCAACGTAAATCCCTGCAAAGAGAAAAAACTGACAAACATGCGGGCTTCCGGAAAAGATGACAACGTGATCCTTGCCCCGATCAAACCGGTTACTTTGGAGCAGGCCATCAGCTTCATCCGTGCAGACGAGCTGGTGGAGGTCACTCCCCGGTCCCTGCGCATGCGGAAAATCGAACTTTCCGCTCAGAAGCGCCACGCCATGCGCCCTTCAAAGGAAAAGAGGAAAGCCGCCCTGGGCCGTGTCGCTTCTTCTGCCCAATGTAGCCTGTTGTGTTGAAGCAACAGCAGGTGAAGTAAAAGGACGAATCGCGAATCATCGTGCCGGGACGATAACCGGACCGCCGGATCGCACCCCTTATTTGCGGCGGCCTGGTTTTGACCCATCATTGAACCTAAATCCTTAAGGGAGTCATTACGTAACACAGGCATTAAAGGGTTTTGTGGCGCCAGGATAGGTTGCAGCTATCAACACCCCGACGAATATCTATTTTCCCATCTCTTCATCAAGTACTTGCCTTATGATTCTGGCAATTTCCTCTTTAGTAATAGGTTTCATAACATACCCCAGAATACCCATTGATTTAGCCTTATCTCCGTCTATCATCTCGCTGAATCCGGTGCAGATGATAATGGGAATATCGGGCCTGATTTCCCTAAGCCTGGGGGCTAATTCAAGGCCGGTCATATTCGGCATGGTCATGTCGGTGATGACCAAATCAAATTCGTCCGGTTTGGCTCTAAACGCCTCCAGTGCCTCCACACTGCTTGTGCGAGGTGTGACCTGATAGCCAAGGCGTTCTAAAACCTGATGTGCCATGAAAACGATCGGTTCTTCATCATCCACAAACAAAATTCGTTCCGTACCCGTTGGAGCAGGTTCTGCGGATATGATTTTCGGTTCAACAGGTCTGGTTTCAATCAGGGGCAAATAGACAGAAAATGTAGTTCCTTCACCAAGCTTGCTGTATACTTCAATATCCCCTCCGTGGCTCTTGACAATCCCGTGGACCACCGCAAGGCCCATTCCGGTGCCTTCACCAGGACCTTTTGTAGAAAAATAGGGCTCAAATATCTTTTCCATAACCACATTATCCATGCCATGGCCCGTATCGCTTACAGTGAGTTTGAGATATGTGCCGGGGTGAAGATCCAAATAGGATTCTGAATCATCAGAACGGATTTCCTCTTCCATAAGAATCAGTTCCAGAACTCCTCCCTTCTCTCGCATCGCTTGATAAGCATTGGTGGCAAGGTTCATAACCACCTGGTGGATCTGGGTCGAATCAGCCAAGACCGGGCCACAATCAGTATCAATATCCTGGCGGATATCAATAGTCGACGGTATTGAGGTCCTGAGCAGTTTGAGCGCCTCTTTTACGATAGATTGAATCTTGATAGGTTTCTTTTCTGTATCGGCCTTGCGGCTGAATGTCAGGATCTGCTTAACCATGTCTTTGGCTCGCATGGCACCCTTAAGTACTTCCTTTAGATTTTTTTGGGCCAGGCTGCCTTCAGGCACATCGTCCATGGCCAGCTCTGTATACCCAATTATCGAGTAGAGAACATTGTTAAAATCGTGGGCAATCCCACCTGCAAGTGTGCCGATGGATTGTATTTTTTGAGCTTGATGAAGATGTGCTTGTAGTTTCTCCCTTTCTTCAGCCGCTTTTTTTTTCTCAGTGATGTCCTCCACAACCTCAATAAATCCACTGGCTTGTCCGTTTTCCCGCAACACTGGAAATGCTCTGATTTTCACTGGTATACGGCTGCCGTCATCCCTGACCCCTTCGGTCTCGACTTCCTCCGGACACCTTGTAATCATAGCACGAACTCCAGGACAATGCGGACAAACTGCCTCCCGCTTTTCGAATTCTCTGAAACACTTTTTGCCGTTAAAGTAGCCTACAGGCTTGTTAAAAAATCTGCACTGCGCTGCATTGGTCATTACAATAGTGTGGTCGGTATCTACCAAAATGATCCCAAGATCGATGTTTTCTACAAGTGTTCTATATCTCTCCTCATTCTCCCGAATCAATTTTTCGGCAAGCTTTTGGTTGGTTATATCAAAAAAGACGCCACTCACAAATTCAATCTCTCCCTTGTTATCGCAAATTATCTGCCCTCTCTCTTGTAGCCAATAGATGTTTCCAGCTTTGGATTTGATTCTATATTCCCTAACATATGACATATCTGTTTTTAAAGCCTGGATAAAACTTTCCCTGACAGCCTCAATATCTTCTTTAAGAATAATATCCGACCACCTCATTTTGCGGGAATTAAATTCATCAGCGTCATAGCCCGTTAATAATTCAATTTTATTATCGATGAACTCGACCGACCAATCTTTGTACCCTCTATAGACAATGCTTGGAAGATTTTTTATTAATACTCTGTATTCCTCCTCACGCTCCCGCAGCGCCTCCTCCGCCACTTGCCGCCTTGCGGTCATCTGATTAAAAACCAAACCCAATTCGCCGATTTCGTCTTTCACTTTTAGTTCAACTCTGTGTTTCAGATCACCTTTGCCTATTATTTCAACACTTTTGGATAATATTGCTAATGGTGCTGTGATGGAACGAGATATTAAAAGGGCAATGATAATAGATAGAATAATCAAAATAAGCGAAGCAACTATCATAGCGTTTCTTAGGACAAAAGCGGGTTTTAACACCTCTTCTATGTCATGTTCCATGACAAGAATCCATTCTAAACCTCCAAGTTCTCTGGAGCCTTTAGAATGGGCAAAAGAAAAAAGTTTTTCTATCCCACCATCCTTGGCAGTAAAGAAGCCCCTTTTATTTTTTATAATTTCAAACAAATTTTTGTTGGACCATTTTTCCAAAAACTTGAATACACCTGTTCTATAAATCAGCAACCCATCCTTGGTGGTCAGTGTTATGCTTGTTGATTCATATTTTTTTGTGGTTAATTCTGTTTCCCTTATAACTTCCTTAACAGAAAGGATGGCCTTCAATATTCCAATAAAGTTTCCGGTTTCATCATCAATCCTTACCGCAATAGCATTACCATGGGCTCCCGCGCTTTCATCATACTCAACATCACTTACATAAAACCCTGTCGCTCTTGCGATTTGCCACCACTCTTCATCATCCTGCCTGTAATCAGTGGTTTTTATCGTTTGGGCAATATTTGCTCCAAACCTGTTTGTTATAAAAATCTCTTCAAAAACATTGTAGCCATATTTATTTTGATAGAATAGCGTTATTTGCCGTCTTATGTTATTTGACAATTTATTGCTGATAAGATCTTGCATGAACTGAGTCGTTTGATTTTTTGGAGCAGAAACCCATTTTCTGTCGTCTTGTATAATAGTTTCTTTAATATCATCTAATTTTTCAAATTCACGGTTTGATTCTGAAAGCATTTCTTGAACCAGAGTATTTTTAGAAAAAATTTGAAGCTCCTCGATCTTATGATAAATGCTGCGATTAATCCTTTTCAACATTTCCTCTGCCAGAAATATAGAACTTTTACCAACAGCTTGTCTTAAGGATTTCTGG
The DNA here is from genome assembly GCF_036446775.1 of Candidatus Desulfatibia sp. Lineage (NCBI taxonomy): Bacteria > Pseudomonadati > Thermodesulfobacteriota > Desulfobacteria > Desulfobacterales > Candidatus Desulfatibia > Candidatus Desulfatibia sp. The sequence continues at coordinate 1,273 of NZ_JAZFTO010000122.1, read as the reverse complement.
CTTATACTCGTTAAATACAGCGATAGTGCAACCATCAGCAGTATAACCAGCGCAAAGCCGGCCATCAGTTTTACACCTATTCTTATTCTCATGCCTGATCCTCACTTATTTATAATCAGATACTTAAGCTCACCGTCTGAAATTCGGGCAGGATGCAGCGGAAAGATTATTTCATGTTGGCCTGGTTTAACATCAAGAATACCGAAAACTCCCGGATACATGAACCCATCTTCCAACAAAGTCTGTAAACTTTCACGGGAAATTTTCTTGTCCTTCAGCAAGCCGGCTATAAATTTTATAAAATCATAACCGTTTGCTGCAAACATGTTAAAGGGTTTATTGTACTTAACTTCATATTTTTCTTTCGCCTCTTTGGCAAAAAGATAGTTTGGGTTGTAAATGATGGGTGCCGCGATATAGGCTCCGTTCGCCTCCGGCATGCTTGTGACAATCGGAGTGGAGCCTCCGACTGAGCCCAGGATAGACCCTTTAAAATTCAACTCCTTCAACTGCTTGAAAGCCTTTTTAATATGAGGAACGAAACCAATAAAATAGATTGCTTCCATATCTTTAAGTTTTACGATTTGCTCTATGTAATTAAACTCTTTTGTTTCATAGGCTTCGCTTTCGACTATCCCGCCACTTGTCTCGAACCTTTGCTTGACTATTTCAAAGAGAGATGTACCATACTCATCGTTCAAGTAAATTATACCCAGCTTTTTGACCTTCAATTCTTTTAAAATTGAAAAAATGGCTTGTGCTTCAATCTCTGTATTAGTGAAATACCTGAAAACCCATTTTTTATTCTCTGTGAATCTTGCAGTTGATACAGCTAATCCAACCAGCACAACTTTATTTTCCTCTGAAAGAGGAGCTAATGCCATGGAAACAGAACTTAAGATTGAAACATAAAAAAGAGGATGATGCTCTTTTTCTATCCTTTTGAACGCCTTTTTACCTTCTTGCGCATCTGTTTTGGAATCTTCAATAATCAATTCTATTTTCCTTCCATTTATCCCATTTCGGGCATTGATTCCATCTGCTGCCAAAAGCATACCATCTGTATATTCTATCCCTAAAGTTTCTCCCGGCCCGGAAACTGAAAGAACAGCCCCGATTTTAATTGTTTCTTCTTTTCCTCCTCGGAGCACAAAAAATACAGCAAGGCCTGTTACGACCATAGTGACAATGATGATAATTGCTATCCGGCCAAATCCAGTGTTGTGCTGAAATACTTTATGCATATGTTTGCACCCCTATAACTAATTTTCCG
>NZ_JAZFTO010000121.1:0-8020 GCF_036446775.1 Candidatus Desulfatibia sp. | reverse complement strand
TCAAGATGTTATAACCTTTGAACCTAGAACCCTGAACCTAGAACCGATCAGTTTAGGTAAATGTTTCCAATCCCACCCATCATAATATATCTATTTTTGATAAAATTTGAATGTTGAACACTATTATTTGAAAATCCTGGTAATTTTGTGTTATTAAATTGGAGCACTATGGTAAGAAGTCTACAGCCCTGGTTTATGGTTCATGCATTAAACCTTAAATCGGTAAAGTTCAAGATTTGAAACGGTAATCTATCAACTGAAGGAGTATTTACAATGGGACGGAGCAGGATTGCGCATGCCGCTACGATAATTTGCACTATTCTTATTGTAGGATTATCATCCTATACTGGTTACGCCAACGACAAAATAATAAAGGTCGGGATACAACAAAACCCGCCGCTTGCCTATTTTGATTAAAAAATACTGGTTTCTGATAGGGCTTTTACTGGTTTTTACCATAACGATATTCGATGTCACTGGGACGGTATCCGGTATTGGCAGGTGGTTAACAATTCACCGTGGGCCGGATGCAGTGGTGATATTAATATTCTTTTTTTCCGGTTTGATACTCAATGCCGATCAAATAAAGTCGGGATTGATGGATATAGAAAGCATCCTGATTACGTTGGCAATAATATTTCTTGTTGCGCCGATAACTGCCGCTGGATTTGGTTTGGGATCATTGGACACCGGTATTAAAATAGGATTATTTCTGGTTGCGGTTATGCCGACAACACTCACCAGTGGTGTGGTTATGACAGGGAGTGCCGGTGGTAATATTGCCCATGCTCTGGTAGTAACCATTATGGCCAATGGACTTGCTATTTTTACGATACCAGTTTCGCTGCCTTTACTCTTGAATCTGATTGACGGAACAACCTTTGTTGCCATTGATAAACTGGCGATTATGGTCACACTCGGGTTTCTTGTCCTGTTGCCGCTTTGTATAGGTTTGTTGATAAAATTTTATGGAAAATCTTTCGTTGATCAATTTACCTCGAAATTGCATACGTTGAACCAGTTTTTAGTTCTGGCAATCGTGTGGATGGCCATGTCTCAAGCAAGACTTGCGATCATAAACGGTGGAAATAGGATCGGAATTATTTTTATAATTGTAGTTATCTTCCATGGCACACTGCTTGCTGCCGCCGGTCTCTTTATCCGGTTTTTTAAACTGCATCGGGGCCGAAGGGAAAGTGTTTTATTTGTGGGAGGACAGAAAACCTTACCCCTTGCTGTAATTTTACAGGTATCCCTTTTCCCGCAGTACGGATTGGCCCTTGTTGTTTGTGTGATGCACCATTTGGTAGTCCTTATGATGGACGGATATCTGGTGGGAAAACTAAAAGGCGATTGATTGTTACTTTAGGCGCTTAAAGGCTCAACACCGATCTGCCAATGTTCGGCGGTGGATCGATATGGCAAAATATCCAATATCCAATTACGGCATTCATGATAAGTGCGCTCAAAAACGGTAAAATTTTACCGTTTATGCTCAACTTGACAGTTATCGCGGCTATAAACTCTCCGGCGGTATACACCTCGAAATTAACACCAAAAATCAAGAAAAAAACTTGACAAATGATAAAAACATATAATAGATATGTACCTCTTGGTTCTTGGTTAGACCAACAGACCAATTTTTATATTTTCCCCATTTTCTCAAGACAATGAATACCATGACTAAATCGCAGCAGCAGGTTTCCCTGCGAGTGGGGGAAGCCTTTATTGAAGATGTGGGCAAGGGGTTCGCGCGGTTGGCTACAGATGTGATGATAAGATTGGGTGCGGTTCCCGGCGAGATGCTTATGATTTCCGGCCGGAGATCTACGGTAGCACGCGCAGCCGAAGCTCTCGTCGAGCATTTTGATCCGCAACGGATTCTGATCGACGGTAATACCAGAGATAATACCCAGTTATCAGTAGATGAATTGTGCGAAGTCAAGAAAATCCCATACAAGAACGCCGACAAAATCCTGCTATCACCCTTGGACATCACGCGCTCGATCCCAAAAAGTACTGAGATCCCGTCCCTGCGCAAGACTCTTATGGGACTGCCCATGATAATTGGGGACAAAATCCAAGTTGCCCTCTTTGGTACGCGGCCGCAATCCTTCATTATTGAAGGCGCAAGGCCCAGAGGGGCGCTCATCATGACTCCCCATACAGAGATTGCCTTTAAAGAACCTGATGTTGATTATGCCGAGGCAATTCGGGTCTCCTACGAAGAGATTGGCGGCTTGGAAGAGGAGCTAAGCCTTATCAAAGAGATGATTGAAACTCCTTTGAAGTTCCCTGGCCTCTTTACTTTGCTGGGGATTGAGCCGCCTAAAGGGGTGCTTATTTCCGGACCGCCGGGAACGGGAAAGACGCTTATTGGCCGAGCCATTTCCAGTGAGGTGAGAGCCCACTTCATCCATGTTAACGGCCCCGAGATAATCCATAAGTTTTACGGGGCGAGCGAGGCAAAGCTGAGGGAGGTTTTCGAAGAAGCTCGCCGAAATGCCCCCAGCATTATTTTCTTTGATGAAATAGACGCCCTGGCGCCCAAGAGAGCACAAGTTGTCGGGGACGTGGAAAAACGCGTGGTAGCTCAACTGCTTGCCCTGATGGATGGTCTGGTATCCAGGGGAGAGGTAGTGGTTATTGGCGCTACTAATATGCCGGAACTGGTTGACCCGGCTCTGCGCCGTCCCGGACGCTTCGATCGTGAGATCAAACTAGGGGTGCCCAGTCAAGCCGGCCGTCTGCAAATACTAAAGATCCATTCCCGCAAGATGCCCCTTGCTCCTGATGTTGACTTAGATCGCCAGGCGGAAATTACCCATGGCTACGTGGGGGCTGATTTGGCGGCCCTTTGTAAGGAAGCGGGTATGGCGGCCTTGCGTCGAATCATGCCCGGGATCAAATATGATGTGGACCAAAAACCTGATCTGGCCGACGGCGTAGAGATTACAGTAACCGCTGAAGATTTTTTGACGGCCTTTAAAGCGGTTGAACCTACTACTACCCGGGAGTTCATGATTGAGAGGTCCCGTCTCTCCTTTATTGATGTAGGAGGATTAAAGAAGATAAAGAAAAGCCTTCAATCCATCATAGAACTTCCCTTGCGCGGCCTGCCGGCCTTCTCAAATTCACGTTTGGGCCCCCCCAAGGGTATTTTGTTTTCAGGTCCGCCAGGGACAGGCAAGACCCTAATGGCCAAGGCTCTCTCGGGAGAGACGGGCCTGACCTTGATTGTAGTTGATCCTCCCATGCTTTTATCCAAGTGGGTAGGGGAGTCGGAAAAAGGATTAAGGGAGGTCTTCAAGCGGGCAAAAATGGCCGCACCCTGTCTACTTTTCTTTGATGAGATCGAAGCCATTGCCCCTGTCCGATCCGAAGAATCTACCAGCGGCGTCTCACAAAGGGTTGTCAGCCAGCTTTTTCGGGAACTTGATGAACTTCAAGGCTCATTGGGAGTTATGGTTTTAGCCGCTACCAATCGTAAAGATTTAGTAGAGCCGGCCGTGCTCAGGGCCGGCCGCTTCGATTATATTATTGAGTTTCCTCTTCCTGACCGGGAAGAAAGGAAAGAGATTCTGCGGATTTATTTGCGGTCGCTGTCATTAGATTCCGGAGTAGATATCGATACCCTGGTCGAGGTTAGTGAGGGGTGGACAGGAGCTGGTATAGAGGCTTTATGTAAAAAGGCAGTTATGCTGGCTCTTGAAGAATTCATCAAAATAGAGAAGAACCCGGATTTTTCCAAATTTATAGTGACCGCCAAGCATTTCGAGGAGGCTACCGCCCAGCAAATGCCTGTATCTTCGAAATCCGTTACATTTAAGCCGGAAGCTTGAGGAGAGCAAAGATGTTCAAGCCCATTAAGAAAACCAGGATATATGAAAAAATTGTCGATGAAATCAAGGATTTGATAAACCAAGGCCGGCTCAAAGGGGGCGACCAACTTCCCACGGAGCGGAAGCTCTCAGAGACTTTCAAGGTGAGCAGGACTTGCGTGCGAGAGGCGTTTCGCATATTAGAGTCCCAGGGATTGCTGGAGAGCCGTCCGGGAAATGGGACCTATATTGCTAATAATACTATCGATTCCTTGATTCAGCCTCTAGCCTCTTTTATACTTAAGGAAAAGGATTACCAGATAGAACTCTTTGAGATGCGTCGACTTTTAGAATCTCAACTCGCTTACCTGGCTGCCGAAAGGGCTACCCCGGAAAACATGACCAAAATGGAGAAAATCCTGAGGAGGCAGGCAGAGCAGATTGCGAATGGTGAAACCGGATTGGATTCCGATAGTGACTTCCATCACGCCTTAGCCGAAGCGACCAACAACAGAATTCTGCTCCATATTATCGACACTATTATAGAATTTCTCGCTGAAAGCCGGGAGAGTTACCTGCTGGGGGAGGAGAGAGCTAAGAAATCTCTTGCTCATCATAAAAAAATCTTTAGTGCCATAAAAAAGGGGGATGGAGAGCTTGCCGCCCAGGCGATGCGTGAGCACATTGAAGATGTCGAGAAAACATTAGTTGATACTTAAAGGAAAGGATATATCTATAAATCAAGAAAAAAACTTGACAAAGGATATACGCATATATAAAGAGGAAAGAATTGGTCAGACTGATAGACCAATTGCCCAATTCCTTTGTTTTCGTGCTACAATGTATCACTATAGTAATTCTACATTTCAGATCAAGCATAAATTGTTGATCTGAAATATTTTTCAAAACTATTTAAATAAGGAGGAGATGTTTTATGGCACACGTTCATGAAGTAACCATATGGGCGCGGGGGGTAGTCCAAGATAAGGAGGGAAGAGATGTTTCCCAAATTATAGCCCTCGGCGCGGACAAAGAGAACAAGTTCACCCAGGCATTTGACGACTATGAGGATTTACCTGACAGGGTTGGGGTCCCTGTGCGCAAATACACTCGTATCAGCGATGAGGAGATCGTGATGCGGTATGACTATGAAAACGAAAATCCCGAAACAGTTATCGTGATGGATGAATCCATCGTCAAGGGAATAAACATCTTGAGACATATGAAGCAAAAGGGTGTTCTGATAGTTAACACCAAAAGACCTGCTGCGGATATTCTGAAGTTCATTCCCAACAAAGACTTGCTCGATAAGATTGTTTGCGTGGATGCGGAGGAGATAGCTGCCGGCGCCACTACGGTAGACTTTTCCGGGAGTGAGGGAGGAGTAGATGCTACCAGCCTTGGTGCTGGAATATCCGCCCCCTTGGTTGGCGCCGCCTTAAAGGCCACGGACCTGGTAGCCCTGGATAGTATTTTGGACATAGTGGTCAATAAAGAAGCATTGAAACGGGGCTACGAGGAAGCAGTTATAGAATCCGTAAACTAAAAAGGAGGGAATTATGTTTATCGTTCCAAAAGAAAGAGAGGTTCCCCAGGGTGTAGTTATACCTTCACCGGTGAAAGACAACCGGGAGATGATTACCAGTAACTGGCGCAGTAAGCGTCCCTATATGAAATACCTCGACAAATGTAACCTGTGTCGGAATTGCTACATTTTTTGCCCTGATGGCTGCTGGACAGTAGATGAGGAGAATGAAGTGGTGGTTTGGAATGCAGACTTCTGTAAAGGTTGCCTGATCTGCGTAACTGAGTGCAGTGCAAAGGCCCTGGATGCAGCCGATGAATTGGATTTTGATGGCGGGGTAATTCGTTTGGAAAAATCATTTTAAAAGGAGGTGGATCAGATGGCGAAAGAATTTACTTACAGCGGTTGTGCCGCTTCAGCCCAGGCATGCAAGATGGCCAAGGTTGAAGTTATCTGCTCTTACCCAATTCGCCCGTATACAGCCATAATGATGGAACTGGCAAAAATGGTGGTAAACGGGGAACTCGATGCCGAGTTCGTTCATGGAGAGGGAGAGCATGCACAGTTTTCAGTAGTTTTGGGGGCTTCTGCTGCAGGAGCAAGAGCACTCACCGGTAGTGCTGGTGTCGGGGTGACCTATGCCATGGAGCTCTATTCCCCCATTGCAGGCGGGAGGTATCCGGTTCAGGCGGCCATTGCCAACAGGGCCCTAGATCCACCGGGAGACTTTGGTTCGGAACACACAGATATCATGTCTGTCCGGGACCAGGGATGGATCATGGGCTGGGCCGAAACACCCCAGGAGGTCTTTGATAATACCCTTATCAATTACCGGGTAGGAGAAGACCCGGAAGTAATGCTGCCCCAGTTCGTTTGTCAGGACGGCTATTTTGTTTCTCACATCCCGGGAAAAGTTAGTGTGCCGGAACAGTCCCAGGTGGATGAGTTCCTGCCGCCCTACAGACCTCACAATCCACTGAACCCCAAAGCGCCTTTCATCCATGGTCCTCAGATTAAACCTAACCAGGGACCGGTAATCGACCTTCAGCGGGCGGTTGCCCATCTAAACACTCCAAAAGTGATCAGACAAGCGCTGGATGAATACAACCAGATTATGGGACGAAATTACAGTCCCTTTTTGGACGAATATAGAACCGGCGATGCCGAGATGGTCTTTTTCATTCTAGGAGGCCACGCCCGAACATGCCGTTTTGCCGTCGACGCACTAAGGAAAAAAGGAGTAAAGATCGGCATGGTAAAAATCCGCTTCGTGAGGCCTTGGCCCACTGAAGATCTCCAGGAGTGCCTGTCAAAATTTAAAGCAGTAGGGGTCGTTGAAACCAGTACCTCCTATGGTGGGGCTATGAAAGGGGGAATCCTTCTCCATGAAGTCCGGGCCTCCCTCTATGATTTGCCCGAGCGACCGCTTACCACTTCATTTATGGCGGGCCTTGGCGGAGAAGTAGTTTCTCTGCAAGCTTTCTATTATATGGCGGAAGTTCTTACCAAAGCCATCGAGGCCAATAAAATCAATAAGTATGTCCAGTGGATAGGATTCGAGCCGGATTGGCATGAATTCGTCGAGGCGGGTGGATAATCTGACAGGGTATAATCTTCAGCCCTTTTAATGAAAAAAATTAGCAGTCGTTTTAAAAAGACCGGTAATTTTAAAAGGAGAAAAAACTATGGCGAAAGTTAAAACTCAGAAACTGAAAAAATTCCGGACGATCAAAAAGGCGCCCGCATATGAAGGCTATCTCCCGGGGCACCGCTCCTGTCAGGGTTGTGGTCCGGCCCTTTGTTACAAATTAGTAGCAAAGGCGTCCGGACCAGATACCATCTTTGTGGGACCAACCGGTTGCATGTATGTAGCGAACACGAGTTACACCTGCGGCCCTTTTGCGGTTCCCTGGACCCATGCCCAGATAACCAATGGAGGGGCAATAGGCTCCGGGATTGAAGCGGCCTATCAGGTCTTGATCCGGAAAGGAAAATACGACGGCCCCCTGCCCAATATTATTGTGATGGCCGGAGATGGCGGAACAACGGATATCGGGCTTCAAGCCATGTCCGGCATGATGTACAGGAACCACGATGCTCTGTTTATCTGTTACGACAACGAGGCTTATGCCAATACGGGCATCCAGACGTCTCCGACCACCCCTTATGGGGCCCACACCACTTTTACTCCCCCGGGCCCGATGGTGCCTGAAGGCAAGAAACTGTATCCCAAGAATGCAGCTCAGCTGGTGATTGGAGGACATCCAGCCGTAAAGTATGTTGCCACGGCTTCGGTAGCCTATCCCGTTGATCTGATGAACAAAGTGATTAAGGCTCTAAACTATGTGGGACCAACTTTCCTTGTTATCCACTGCCCTTGTCCCAAGGGCTGGAAGTTTGACGCCGATAAGACGATTCAGATTGCCAAGATGGCCATCAAGACTGGAATGTGGAGCTTATACGAGTGGGAGGACGGAGAAATCACCTATCAGCGCAAACCTAAGGAATATCAACCTGTTGGTGAATATTTGAAGCTCCAGGGCCGCTTTAGCCACCTCACCCAAGAGCACATAGCAAATCAGCAAGCCTTTGTGGACGCGAAGCTGAAAGCCCCCGGGATAGCGGTGCAGGTCCCCACGGCTCATTCCGCACCGGAGATATAGTCAGGGTTAAA
>NZ_JAZFTO010000120.1:0-8211 GCF_036446775.1 Candidatus Desulfatibia sp. | reverse complement strand
AAATCAACGTTAACATAGAAAAGGCCTTCAAGATAGGGGGACCAAAACACGGGGCGCATTAAATAAATGTATGGCCCGGGATTCGGGGACCAACCCGGCTGAAAGAAGCTATTGTGACAAAAAAAGAGTCTAAAACAAACGTTGCCGCACAACGCCGCAAAGGTGGCAAGTTCTCTATTTCGAAAGAGTCGCGTGATCAAAAGGCTTTCATGGAGATTTTCAGCGCCCTGGGCTCGACCATAAAGCTGGAGGTATTGCTCCAGAAAATCCTGGATTTTACTATTGCTGAATGCAAGGCCAGCCAGGGTTCAGTAATCCTCATTGACCAAAATACGGATAAACTCGATATCCTTGCCAGTAAGGGGCTGCCGAAAAAAATTCAAGAAGATGGGCGCGAGAAACGAAAAAACGGTATCGCGGAGTGGGTGATCCGGAACAACCAACCTCTCATTCTTAACGATGCGGTCTTGGAGGAGAGGTTCAAATCGGTTGTGGAGAAACGGGATATCAAATCAGCCATGTGCGTTCCGCTTAGGGCTAAAGGGAAAGTTATCGGGACAATTAACATCAACCGCAACGAGAAGGATGTTTACTTCGACGATAATGATCTGAATATAGCTGTCATTATGGCGAGCCAGGCGGCGGTAGCTATTGAGAATGCACGTCTTTACGAGGAAAATCTCAAGACGGAGCGTCTGGCCGCCATTGGTCAAACGTTGGCAGAGCTGGCGCACTGCATCAAAAACATCATGCACGCCGTGGGCGGTGGTTCCTATATTTTGGACGCCGGCCTCAATACGAGCGATCTGGCCAAAGCTGCAAAAGGCTGGGACATCGTTAAGCGCAACAACGAGTTCCTGAAACAGTTGGTACTCGACATGCTTAGTTACTCCAAAGAACGAGAACCGGGGTATTCGGTGGTCGATATCAACGAGACTTGTGAGTCCGCGTGTCGACTCTTCAAGGATATGGCGCGGTCAAAAGCAACTGAAATTGTTTTTGAGAAAGATCCGTCCGTTGGCACGGTAGCGGTTGATAAAACCAGTATCAAGCGCTGCCTTAACAATCTACTGAGAAATGCAGTGGAAGCCTGTGGGGATGACGGAGGGATTGTTCGTATAGCCACCGGGTCGAACCATGAGAAGGATGAGTTCGTCATTCGCATTCAGGATAACGGCTGCGGTATATCTGAGGAGAACAAACCAAAGCTATTTCAAGTATTCTTCAGCACGAAAGGGTCCATGGGGACCGGTCTGGGCCTGGCCGTTGTTCATAAAATAATCACGGAACATCGCGGCCGGATTGAGGTCGAGTCGGAAGTCGGAAAAGGCACCACGTTTATCATCACGCTTCCCAAGGAGCCCCCGAAAACAAAATGATATTGATGTCGCCACAATAGCATCAGGGGGCGTTTTCAAAGGTTTAGACAAGGTGCCTCTAAATTTACTTGTCAGCCAGTTTACATACAAGTTTTGAAGCGGTTTCCAGGTCGACCCTGCTCATATTCAGCACCAAGTGGTAAAGCGCAGGATCGTCGAAGTCCTCTTTGCCTAATTTACGGTAAAAATTTAGGCGTCGTTTGTCTTCCTTCCTTACGACTCTGGCGGCCTGCTTCTGTGAAAGATCATAATGGTCCATCATGAATTTTGCTCGGTGTTCGACTTCGTCGATGAGAAGAACATGGTGTGCGTCCGGATGGTCATCCAAAATGTATTGACTGCCCCTGCCCAGAATTATGACATCTCCCTCTTCGGCAACCTGGGAGATAATTACAACGATATAATCCAGATATATATCTTCATCAATATAGCCGCGCTCACCTACTAAAATACGATCCAGCCATCGTTTTGAAACCATGCTGGAGATAATTCTAGAGAGCGTACTGCCGGCTTCTTTTTCGACAGACTCCACCCAGTGGGGTGAGACATTGGCCGCTTCCGCAACCATTTCGACAATATGATCATCAGCAAAAGTGTATCCCAACGTTTTGGCAATCATTTTACCAAGGGTTTTCCCTCCGGCGCCAAATTGTCTGGAAATGGTTATTACCGCCATCGAATTCTCCTATTCAATCTTCTCGCTCGGCATAAATCTTTTATTTTGAAGATTTATTTTTTTCAGGAGGGATTAACAAGGTCGGGTAGATAGACTTTTCAGTAAGCGTTCGCGGGATGCTTCCTATCCATCTTTCCAGCCAGGCCGCCTTTCCGGAGGAACCTGTAACGATCATGGTCGCTTGGTATTCCCGGGCGGCCTTTTCTATCTCCTGAATCGGATCACCAATGTAAACATGAGATCTGGCATTAATGCCTTCATTTTCAAAAATATCGCAGATCTCGTCTAGTTTTTTCCTGGTCTCCTTCCGAGTTTTTTGTATCCCCATGGCCGAAAAACTTTTTAACTCCTTATCACTGGCGACATGGATGACATTTATTTCCTCAATAACATTTTTCAAGCCTTTCAGATACTCTACCGCCTTAAGGCTGGCCGGCGACCAGTCCGTTGCCAGCAGAGGTCTCTCAAAGGGTTTTTCAAGGGTCTTGGCATTTTCCGACATATGTTTAAATACCAGAACGGGAACAGCGGTCCTTCGAATGAGTTCCGTAACATCGGATCCCGAATACAACTGTTCCAGCACACCTACGTGCGGGCGCCCAATTACGATGAGATCGGATTCTTCTTTCTCGGAGGCTTTAATGACCTGTGAAACCAGACTCCCGACGGCGATATAGACACCCACCTCCATGCCCAACTCAAATAGATTTTCGGCCCAGTCAATAAAACGTATATTGGCCGTTTCCCTGAGCTTAACCTCCTGGTCCTTCCGGTATCCGGTGCCCCGCTGCATGGCAACCCTATCTCTTTCGATTACGTTCAGAAAAACCACGTGGTCAAGGGCCGCCTCTCTCAAGTACAACAACGATTTCAAGGCATCAAAACACAGCTCCTCAAATTTGGTCACAAACAACAGCTTTTTAATTTCCATAATTCCTGCGACTTCCTCAATACTGGTCCGTAAAATTACCAGGGAATCAGCCGATGATTTTTTTAATCATCGCGGCCAGCTCTTCGGGCTCAACCGGTTTTTCCAGATAGGCCTCAGGCTCCGGCACTTTCGCGCCCCCGAATCCGGTCAAGGCTTTCTGCGAACGAAGAAATGATTTCTCGGCGATTCCGGAGAGCACAATTACGGGGATATGTTTCAAGGACGCATCGGTTTTTATCTCCCGAAACAATTTCACTCCACTGCCCCTGGGCATCAGAATATCAAGGAGAATCAGATCCGGTCCCGCTTGCCGTATGAGCTTCAGCCCTTCTTCTCCGTTTTGCGCAACTAAAGGAGTATAATCGTTTTCTTCCAGAACTGTAATGACAAATGACACCACATCAGGATCATCATCAATAACAAGTACCTTTTTACCCATGATAAATTCTCCTTGGTTTATTCCTTAAGCAGTAATGGTTCAGCCACAAAGGCACTAAGACACTAAGATTATAAATATAATTCTTTTTTGGGTAGTGTCCGTAGTCCTTTGTCAGTAGTCAGTTGTTTTCGCAAACACTTATTTCAAGCATAAATTTGTAAAATATTCGTTCATCTCTAATTGAATTAACCACTTTTTTCGTCCTTGGCGACTGACAATTGACAACTAGCAACGGACATCACACTTTTTTGATAAAGGTTTATAACCCATACCCCTTCTTTGTGCCTTCGTGCCTTAGTGGCTGAACTGTTACCTTAAGCATAATTCGCCATGTCCGGAAAGCGGTTCAATCAGTTTGTATTTAATTCCCTATAGGGCAATTGGACGGTAAAGATAGTCCCCGTTCCCGGTTGAGAGGTAACGTTTACGGTGCCCTCATGCTCATCGATAAGCTTTTTGGTAACAAGCAGGCCGAGGCCGGTTCCCCGTCCCCCTTTGGTGCTGAAAAAAGAGGTGAAAAGTTTGTCCTTGGTCTCTGCGCTCATACCGCAGCCGTTATCTTTGACTTCAAAACTGATCATGCCGTTCTTTTCACGGGCTGTTTTTATGGCCACCCGCCAATGCTTGCCTGTATCCTCATCATCCAAACAGGCATCGATGGCATTCGAAACCAGGTTCAACAGGGTGCGATGAATGGTCCGCGGATCCATTGACACCGCACCGATGGAGGGATCAAAATCTTTTATGACTTCTATGTTATTTTCTTGTGCCGTCTCTTTCAGCAGCTCACCGACATCGTTGGCAATTTCGTTCGGATAACAGCTTTCATATTCGGCCCCTCTCTCTTTGGAATAGGAAAGTAGATCCATAACCAAATCAGATATCCGCCCTATATTTCTCTCTATCGATTGCCAGCCGATCTTTAGCTTATCCGTATCATTTTTGTCAAGTCCGACATTTACATTATAACTTCCCCCTTTAAGGCCGGTGAGAATATTTTTTATATAATGGGCCAGACCGGCTGTAGTCTGGCCGACAGCCGCCAACCTTTCAGAACTGACCAGTTCCTTTTCCAATTGCTTTAGGTCCCTGAGGTCATGAAAAAAGGCAACGCTGCCCATCATTTTTTCGTTTTCATATAGATATAGATGGGTCCCCGAAAACCGCACGGGGATTTTTTCCCCGTCTTTTGTCAGGACCACGGTCTCTTTCCAGGGCAGTCCCCCTTTCGTTTTGCTACGGGCCGTCTCCCCCTTGAAAACTTCTACGATTTCGGGTGGATACAGGTCAGCAATATCCATCCTGTCGACGGCTTCAGATTGGGAACGCCCAAAGATTTTTTCCGCTCCCGGATTAAAAACAACTATCTTAAACTCCTCGTCCGTGGCGACTATGCCGTCATTTGAGCTGGTAATCAGTTTGTTCAAAAAATTGGATCGTCTCCATAATTTCCTGGTGGCAATCTGGACCTCATTTTCCAGGTTAACCGTGTATGCTTTAAGTTTCTTCCGTATTTCAAGTTTCTCTTGGGCTCTTTGAAGGGCAATGGAAAGGGCTTCATCCTTAATGGGCTTATTAATAAAATCAGAGGCACCGTATTTTAGCGCCTCTATCGCACTGTCGATGTCTCCATGGCCGGTGATGATGATCACCTCCGCGTCGGGCTCAAGGGCCTTGATTTTCCCTAAAACCTCTATCCCGTCCATGCCCGGCATCTTTAGGTCCGTGAGCACGATGTCCGCCGACTCTTTTTTAAACACCTCCAGACCTTCTTCACCACTGTAAGCCGTGGCTACATCGTAGCCGTCGCTTCTCAATGAAATGGAAAGAACCCTTACATTGGCTTCTTCATCGTCGATAACTAAAATCTTGGTCATACTCGTCTGCTTCGTCCTATTGCAAAAACGGAAAGCTTATTTTGAACTTCGTGCCTTGGCCCACTTCACTTTCAATTTCAATGCTGCCGTCATAGTCTTTAATGATGCCATAACTGATACTGACCCCCAGTCCGGTGCCCTTGCCTATTTTTTTAGTAGTAAAAAAAGGTTCCAATATTTTGCTTTTAACATCCTCAGACATGCCGATGCCCGTATCAGATACATTTACAACAACCTGGCCGTTTTCGGTAAATGATTGGATTGTTATCCGCTTTTCCGAATCGTTGATATCGGATTGTGCGGATTTCTCATCAATGGCGTCCATGGCATTGGTCACCAGGTTGATAAAGACCTGTTCCAGCCGGTTGTGTTCAGCCATGATATCGGGCAGCTTAGGGTCAAGATCGAGTTCAAGTTCAATCTGGTGAACCTTTAACTGATTTCCAAGAACCTTGAATACATCTTTGATGGGATCATTAATATTCAGCCTGCTCGGGACAATTTCCGATTGTCTGGCAAAATCTCTTACATGTTTGATAACACCGGCTGCCCGTTCTACATTGGTGACGATATCGTTGGCCATGGTTTTTAAATCGTCATCTTTGATGGACTGGCCCTTTTTCAACATTTTCAAAAAGAAATCGGCACAAATCTGGATAACATTCAGGGGTTGATTGATTTCATGGGCCATGCCTGAGGCCATAACGCCTAAGGTAGCCATTTTGCCGGCCTGAATCAGCTGTGTCTCTTGATCAACACTTTCGGTGATATCGGTTGTATTGGCGATCAAAACATCGCTCTCGCCGTATCTGGCGTAACTGACATTGATATTGACATAGAAGGGACGGCGCCCTTTTTTATAATGCCGCTTTTTAGAGAAAAGAACGGACTGCCCCGGGGAAAGATTTTTCAATCCCGCCGCAACGGCTTGATCGTCTTGAGCTCCTAATTTTAGAAACTGGAAGCCATACAATTCTTCGCGTGTATACCCGTAACAGTCCTGCGCCCTTTGATTGGTATCCAGGATTTCAAAGGTCTCGCAATCCATGATGAAAATGGGGTTGGGATCGTAATTAAAAAGGGATCTGTATTTTTCCTCCGATTTGATATATTGTTCCTGAAGCATGGCATTTTCGATGGCGATTCCGATCCTGTTTCCGATTAACTCCAGGATTTCTTTATTCTCGTAAGAAAAATGATCCGGTTTTTTACTGGCAATTTTGATAACACCGAAGGGATTCCTTTCCTTGGTGCTGATGGGAATGTAGGCCCATGATACGAAGTTTTCCTGCTCTAAAGAACAGATTTCATCGGAACAGTCTTGGGGCAGGCGGTCGAAGATCGTAAACATGCCGCTTTGGGCGATCCGCTGGATGATGCCATGGGGGGCCGCTACCATATCTTTTTTGCAAGCTTCCTCGGAAAAGCCGTAACTGTATTTCAGGTGGAACTTTCCATCACTTTCCATCAGATAAATACATACGCATTCGGCCGACAAAAAATCGATTATCTCCTGAATAGACGCATTTATTCTTTCTTCAACTGCGGAAGGAGCGTTCAGGGCGGAGTAGATGGAACAAAGGGTGCTCAGTTCCCGGGTGTGACGCTCACGCACTTCCTCTGCTTGCTTATCCTCGGTCTTGTCCCAGAGGGTTTCAATGGCACCGATCATCTTACCGTCAGGTGCTTTTATGGGCGCCGCCGTAAAAAAACACCATCTTCCATTTTGTCCCAGTTTCGGGAAAAATACTTCGGCCTCATAGGCCCCTTCGATGAGGGCGGATTTGCTGGATTTCGTACCATACAGCTTCTTTATCTCGTCTTCTTTGATTTGATCCAGAATCACATCCGCCATGGTCGGCCTCTCTATGTCCCAGAAGGGCAGCCACTGTTTGTTCGTTCCCACGATCTTATCGGCCGAATAGCCGGTAAGTTTTTCTATGGCTTTATTCCAATGGGTGACGATATGATCCTTGTTGATTACAAATGTGGGTAGATTGCTCCCCTGAATTATCTGGGTCATGGCCCTTTCGCTCTCAACCAGCTCTTCCTCTGCATTAATCAAATGGTCGGTCCTTTCTTCGACGATCTTTGTAATGCGGTTGGAAAATCGGTCAAATATCTCTTCGATCTTCTTAATTTCAGTACCGCTAACTTGTATGTCTCTGCGAGCCTTTAATCGTTCTTCTTCTATTTTAAGGTAATCCCAGACCGACATGGCACTGAAATGGTCTATCAGCTTCACTTGGGCAGGTTTGGTCTTTTTTATTATCTCCCTGAGCGTATTGTCTTTGGTTAATTCTATAATCATATCAAGGTCTTCAAGCTTATAAAACTCTCTATAATCGCTGGTGGTGAATATCCCCTTTTCTTGGGCGTATCTCAATCCCGGAGCTTGATCATCCAGATCCGCAACGCCTAAGATCACAGGCCTTTGATCCTTGAAGTCCTCGATAAAAAAAATCTGGAGAATTGCCTTACAGACCAAGCCTCCGCCGACAATGGCGATGTTTGATTTGCTCAAATTTATGTCCATTTTTCTACCTATGGTTTTTGTAGCGTAACCGTTCACGGGTTCAAAGGTTCAGGGTTCAGAGGTTCAACGAATAAAGACAACATTGAATCCCACCAGTGGCGGGAAACCTGTGAACGCATGAAAAAGACAACCCGACTCGGCTGTCTTCGACTATACCCTAATTTGGCCCAAAAAAAAAGAGTGTAAAAGTTAATGAATTCGCAAAAAGTCGAATTCATCAGGTGTTTGGTGGTTAGTATTTTGTGTTTTGATTGAAATCTATGCTGATATACCAGCTTGTTAGATCGCCAAACACTAAACACCAGCCGACTTCGCCATAGCAGCGGCCGACTTCGCCAAAGTAGCCTTAGCTACGACGGCTGAAAATACAAAA
>NZ_JAZFTO010000119.1:0-4484 GCF_036446775.1 Candidatus Desulfatibia sp. | reverse complement strand
TAAAATGGTTGAAAAAATCGACGCCCTGTACGCTTCGCTTCTTCACCAAAAAAATAAAACGAATTATCACGAAAACACGAAATAATAAAAGCACGAAAGTTAAATAAGTTAAGCAATATCTATGAAGATTAAATTTATCATTGTCCTAATATTTTTTATCTTCTTTTTTTATGGCAGCGTGAATGCGGCCCAGGAATGGATGCAAGTCCCGGGTGTCATCCATGTCCACACATCTTTTGATGGCGCGGGGCAATATTCCCTGTAGCAACTTGTATCAAAGGCAAAAAAAAAGGGACTGGGGGTTCTCATCCCGGCGGATCATGACCTGCAGGTCATGGAATATGGCCTCCCCCCCTTCAGGAACATTCTCAAGAAAAGGGAGAAAAGAGGGTCGGTTATCAAGGCCGGGCCGGAAAAGTTTCTTGCTCAGATTGCGCGAGTGAACAGAATGCAGAATGACGTTCTGGTTATCCCGGGTGTTCAATCCTCCCCTTTTTACTTCTGGACTGGCAGTCCCTTTAAAGGCGATCTAACTGCGAATGACTATCGAAAAGAGCTTCTGCTGGTGGGGATGCAGTCAGCTGAAGATTATCGAGGTTTACCTATCCTTCATAACGGGTTTTCAACACGTTATACCAGAAAAATACTGCCGCGAAGCCTAATCTTTTTGGCAGGCCTTGTTCTGGCTGTTTATCTTGTAATACATAAAGGGGTTATAAAAATTATTGGTGTGATCATTAGCATTTTATTTGTTGGCATGTTGATCAATTATCACCCTTTTCAAAGTTCACTCTTCGATCCATATCATGGAGATCAAGGGATAAAGCCGTTTCAGGACCTTATCGATTATGTTAAAGAACGGAATGGCCATGTATTTTGGTTGCATCCTGAATCAAATTACGCCGTCAACGGTGTTCGACTTGGGCCGGTTACGTTAATTACTAAACATTATCCCGATGATTTAATTGCTTCAAAAGGCTATACCGGATTCGAGGCCCTATACGGTGACAATATAACTGCAACCGATCCGGGTAAACACTGGGATCAAATTCTCAGTGCATATTGCCGGGGAGATAGGGATAGACCTGTTTGGGGAATATCAGGAGCTGATTTTCACGGGGGTGGCAATGAAAATATTGATACGTTTCAAACGATTTTTTTAGTCAGACATAAGACTGCGGAAGCAATAATGGAAGCACTTTCCAAGGGTCGGTTTTATGCAGTTCTCAAAGGGAGCACCAGGCTGTCATTGGATCGCTTTCGGGTCAGAGACAATCAGACCGGCAATGCAGCCATTTTGGGACAAGAGCTGGATTTGCAGGGTGATCCCTTGGTGGAAGGCAGGCTGTCGGCATCCGATAATGGTCGTTATGCTGTTAAAGTTTCGCTGATCAGGGGCGGGGAGGTCATGGAGTATTTTGAGGGTGAAACCCCTTTGGAATTCTACTTTGTGGATCAAGATTACGGCGATGGTAAAACATTTTACAGATTGGACGTCCGTGGCCGTGGTGTAGGGAGATTGCTATCTAACCCTATATTTGTTAGCAAGAAATAAAATCATTCAGCCTAAAGGAATTGCTCACCGCAAAGACGCAGAGAGCGCAAAGAAAAGATAATTTTCCTTTGACGTTGACCCCGCAAAGCTGCGGAGTCAACGCAAAACAATAAATAAACTCTGTGTGCTCTGCGTCTCTAATGAGCGGAGCGAATGGGCGGTAAAACCGTGCTTTTATCTAAAGCAAAAGGAAGCTGAAATTGATAGTTGCTATTCACCAACCCCAATATCTTCCCTGGTTAGGTTATTTCGATAAAATTATTAAAGCGGATGCGTTTTGTTACCTTGACAATGTCCAGTACAAAAAGAATGAATGGCAAAATCGAAATAGAATCAAAACAGACCAAGGCCGGCAATGGTTGACGGTGCCGGTTTTATACCGTTTTCCGCAGAAAATCAATGAAGTCAAAATCAACAATACGGTTAACTGGAAGCGAAAACATCTTCAGGCGATGATTACGAATTATAGCAAGGCACCGTTTTTTTTGGAATATATCGGATTTTTTGAAGAGGTCTATTCCAAAGACTGGGAATTGATATCTGAGTTAAACGTTTACCTGATTGATCGTATGCGGGAGATGTTAAACATACAAGAAAAACAGACGGTTTTGGCTTCGACCCTGAGCCTCAGTGATGATCCGACAGACCGTTTAATCGATATCTGCAAAGCGTTGGGCGGGGATACCTATCTGTCGGGTCAGGATGGGGCCAGGTATATGAATTTAGAGCGATTTAAAGCAAATGGTATTGAGGTAATCGTTCAAAATTTCATACACCCCGAATATCCCCAGCTTTTTGGCGATTTTGCGTCGCATTTATCTATTGTGGATTTACTATTCAATTGCGGTCCTGAAACTCTGGAAAGGATTAAGGCATGAAAAAGATAAAAATTCTGGCAATCGGTGCTCATCCGGATGACATCGAGTTTGGGTGCGCAGGAACACTTATTAAATACACTGAGAAAGGGCACCGGTTATTTCTGATGGTAATGACAGAAGGCGGTCTTGGGGCTCCAACATCGGTCAGAGCCAGGGAACAATCGGATTCCAAGGAGATTTTGGGTGCCGAAGACATCTTCTGGGGCGGGTATGAAGATACTCATCTTTTGGTGGACCAGAAAACGATTGGCAAGATTGAGGAAGTTATTTCCAAAGTGAAGCCGGATTTTATTTTCTGCAACTTTCTGGACGATACGCATCAGGATCACAGACATCTTGCTCAAGCGACCATATCGGCCACGCGCTATATACGAAATGTTCTGTTTTACGAAGGTCCCACCACCCAGAATTTTACCCCCCATATCTTTGTTGATATATCCGATACCCTTGACAGAAAGATAAAAGCCCTGGAAGCTCACCGGTCACAGGTTGCAAAGACCAATATCGAGGATTTGACGGTTGTGGAACTGGCACGGTCAAGCGCTAATTTCAGAGGCATCCAGGGCCGAGTAAAGTATGCCGAGGCATTTCATTCGTTGCGGTTGTTCATCAACATTTGAATCTTATATGCCAAATTTATAAAGATGAGTATATTTTAATAATCTTTATCAGACAGGATCGACAGGATATTCAGGATTTACTTAATTTATTTCGTTTTCCATTTTCACCGCAAAGACGCAGAGCGCGCAAAGAAAAGATACTTTTATTTTGCCGTTGAGAGGACGGCAAAAGAAAAAAAATCAATCGCTACGCGATATTTTGGGGCTTTAAATGCCCGTAGGGCGTGATGCTTATAGTTTTCCGTCCTCTCAACGGAAAACTATAAAATAAATAACCTCGGCGTTCTCTGCGGCTCTAATGAGCGCAGCGAATGGGCGGTGAATTATTGTATTAAAACGGACAGCAGTGATCGAGATTATCATGTTAATCCTGCCTGCCCCGTAGGTCCCCGTGGAATTGCCGGGTCAGGCCGGCAGATCGTACGGGGGTCCAAAATAGAGACCTGTGAATCATAGCAACGCAAATTCAAACTTCATTCCGCATTCGCGGCCGACCCTGGGCCAGGAGGAGATAGAGCCGGTAGCCGGGGTGATTGCATCTTCGCAGATAGCACAGAGCAAGGTTGTGCACGAATTCGAGCGTGCCTTTGCGAAAGAGATAAATGTGAAGTATGCAGTCAGCACAAACTCGGGGACAGCAGCCTTGCATCTGGCACTCCTGGCCATGGGTATCGGAGAGCAGGATGAGGTGATTATCCCCAGCTATGTGTGTACCGCTTTGCTTAATGCTGTTAAATACGTAAGCGCTGCGCCGGTTCTGGCGGAAATCGATCCTGGAAACTACAATCTTGATCCTGATGATGTTAAAAGGCGGCTGACCAAACGAACCAAAGCGGTGATTGTTCCCCATCTCTTCGGACTGGCAGCCGAGATGGAGGATCTGCTTGCTTTGAACGTACCCATCATTGAAGATTGTGCCCAGGCCATTGGAAGTACCTATAACCAAAAATATGTGGGAACATTTGGTGAGGCGGCCATATTCTCCTTTTATGCCACCAAGGTGATGACCACCGGTGAAGGCGGCATGGTCGTTTCCGACTCAAAAGACCTCATGGCCCGTGTTAGAGACTTGCGGGAATACGACAACAAGGACAAGTATAAAATCCGATATAATTATAAAACGACCGATATTTGCGCTGCTATCGGCCTGGTGCAACTGTCACGGATTGAAAAATTTATCCAGCGCCGCCGGGCTATTGCCAGATCATACGATCAGGCCTTTGAATCTCTGGATTTGCAGCTTCCTCCTCGGGAGCAGGGGCATATCTATTTCAGATACGTTTTAGGATTGGGAACCGATTCCAGTTCCTGGATTAGAAAACTTAAGGGAGAAGGGATCGGGTGTGCCAGGCCGGTTTACCGGCCCCTTCATCAGTATTTAGGCTTGAAGGGATTTCCTCGAACAGAAAAGGCTTGGAAGGAGTCTTTATC
>NZ_JAZFTO010000118.1:0-9974 GCF_036446775.1 Candidatus Desulfatibia sp. | reverse complement strand
CGGTATATCACCGATGCGGACGGCGCGTTTACACCGCGTTCGATCCGTCCCAGAGGCACCTGGTTCATTCCGATTTTGGCGGCCAGCGCGGCCATGGTCCAACCTCGTTCTCTTCTCAGGCTCCGGATATTCTCCCCGATGAATCCCAGGTCGACTTGCATGCCACTATTGTTATCTAATAGTTCTATTTTTGTCAATATATTTATATTTTAGGAAATCAAATGGAACTATATGGGTTTATTATATTCTTAATTTTACACCTAAGACGTAATGAATTGAAACTCTCTGCAGCAAGCTGCAGGGAATCTTCGACTGTAAGGAATTCTGCCTGCCCCGCCTGCCCAATTAAATGCCCCATCCTATTTAATCGGGGTAGGTCCCCGTGGAATTGCCGGGACAGGCCGGCAGATCGTACTGGGGTCCAATATAAAAATTACAATTAAGCCAACCCACAAATTCTTATGACGATCCCTACCGGGAATGGTCAAGTTAAAATCATTATTGTTAATTTTCAATTAATTGTGTATGTACAGACATCGTAAGTTATAGCGTATCATGGTGTAATATTTTGGACAAAAAGCTCCGTCTCAAAGTTAGAGGTTAGGTTAAAGGGTTCACGGTTCAGAGGTTCAATGGTTAAAGAAAAAAGCGCGAAGCGCTTAACCCGACTCGGCTACACCGTTCGACCCTGAGCTCACAGCCGAAGGGCTCGTCGCCGGCTGAACCGGGAACCCGGAACCTTATAACCCAGACCGGCCAGGTGTCCAATTGATGTGCAATCCCATGGTATCAAAAGGTCTACGGCTATTTATATACGTTGAATAACGAGGTCTGATGTATATCAATGTATTTATTCGGTTATTTCTTGTTGTAATTTACACTTATTTCCGACCGGGCACGCTGATCGAAAGCCACCATCAAAACTGACCCAGAAGGAGAAATAAAATGCGGGTAGAAAAATTAGACAAACGCTTTGGCGTCACAGCAGTTGAAAAAGGATTTATCACGTCCGAACAGTTATTTGAGGCCATGAAGATACAGATCGATGAAGATCTCGAACCTATTGGACACCGCCTGCTTGGTGAAATTTTGCTGGATCAAGGGCATATAACGACCGAGCAAATTGATGAAGTGCTTGAATCAATGGAAGAAGAAATTAGTATTGGATCATCTCCAAAAGAGTTGGAGTGATCCTAAGGGTTCAGGGATCCGAGGATTCAGCCGCCTACGCTGATGCTACGTCGGGCCAAGAGGGTTCGAGTGAAATACTTTTTAATGAGAAAGAGCGGTGCCGCAGCCTAGAGGGCTGAGGTTTACCCGCTTAGAGAGGATAAACCTTTCGCCATCTGATCTTGTCCCGCTTTCAGAGGAGCGGGAGTTTCATAAAATCGTAAAACGATTTTATTTGGATTTCTTGACTTTCTTTTCGCCCTTTTTTTCCTCTTTTGTTGCCTGATCGGGACTCTCTTCGATCCCAATGCACCCACAACCACAATCACAATCATCTTTTTTGTCAGTCACTTATATCACCTCCTTTCTGTTTTTAATTTAAATGCAAAAAAATTAGGGTTTAAACATCGCGTCACACTCAAAACTCACATTCATAACCCGCAATCTGATTTAGTAATTAAGTTTATGCTTAATAACTATATCACAAAAAAACCCTTTGTCAACTATTTTTTAGGATCACTCCAACTAAAATTTAAAATGCTCAGCTTGGGTCTTAATTATTTACTAAACATTCTACTACGCGACTCATCCTGCCTGCCAAATCACCACTTGCAGATTTTACAACGGTGGGCACAAGACTTCTGGCACTCAGCTCAACTTCCGGATGATAAAAAAAACTCTCAAGGTATCTAACTTCTATTGACAGCATTTGCCTTGTAACTTTTTGAATTCGTTTAATAATTTGGGATTCATTAAAATTGGGGGGGATCCTGTTAACAACCAGGTAAGGCCTAAAAGTCGATATGGCCTCTTTTAATACCGATAAACTCCGAGGAAATTGTCTTTTTACTTTTTTCACCAGGTCGTCAACCTTAACAACTTTCGATCCATTTGTTGACATTGTTGCTTCAACGATAAGCTTTTCAAGGTCGTTGTCTTTCTGCGCCTTATACTTTGATTCAGGGCCAAAAAGTCTGTTTAATTTTCTGTATAAAGCCATTTTGATAAAATTGTAGGCCTCTAAATAAGATGCCGGATCACAGGTCGTCATAACAATGCCGTGATCTGCTAAAAGGAAAAAGTCTATGATATTATAAGAAGTGTCTCCACCCAGATCGATGATGATAAAATCAGCATCAAGGTTTTTGACAGCCTTCATCAATTTCAGTTTTCGCATAAAGCTGATATTTGCAGCACCCAGTTGAGAGCTATTACCGCCGATCAATAAGGGGCCGTATTTAGTACTTATCATGGTCTGTTGTAAGGTTGAAACACTTTTATCCAGAAAGTCATTGATATTACTTTTAATAAATGTTTCACCCAGGTAAAGATGCAGATTGGCACCACCCAGGTCAAGATCGACAACAACCGTCCTAAATCCCTTGCTTGAAAGAAGCACCCCAAGATTAGCCGCTAACAGACTTTTCCCGATACCTCCTTTGGCACCACCTATGGCAACAATTTTTCCTTTACTATTATCTCTTTCAGAAATGGTCTGTGGCTTTTTAGGCAAATATGAACTCAAAATTTCATAAGACTCACGTATTTTAATGAAACGTTCACTTCTTCTATTAATCATTTCCGGCTGTTCGTTGGAGTGAAAATCAGGGTGATATTTTTTTACCTTTTTCCGGTAGGTTTTTTTCAACAAATCAAAACCCAGGCTTTTGAGAAATTCATCGGATCTGGCAAGTTGGGCAGAAAATATATAGGAGCAAGCAATTCGGACTTTTTGCAGTTCCCCAGTTTTTAATGCATCTATTGGAATCATTGCGGACCCTATCTGATGAATTCGTAAAAAGTGATTTTTTTACGAAACATCTTACCTGACAGTGTATTTTTACAATATAATGCTCAAGTTTATTTATGGATGGGCACTAGATAATCAGTAGCACAAATTATGCCAAAATGGTGTTAGATATTTTTTTGAGTTTATTCATGTGGTTGGAGGTTTTTCTTTGACAATTTTAATGTGAAGTATGGGCAAATATTTCCCAAATTTGATAAATATGACAAGTTTTTGACCTGTGATGGCCCAGTTTAATAATAAAATCGTGTTACGATTTTATGAAACTCCCGCCCCGCTGAAAGCGGGATCTTCGCTTCGCTACGACAAGCAGCGGGGAATTCAAGTTTAAATTTTAACATTTATAACTATGGCATCATTTCGACCGGATTTACGAACTTTTTTTAACCGCTTCAAAGCACTTTTATAGTTAACAAATTGCTGCTCATCCTCCCAGCCGTTTTTATCTATTATTTTAAACAATGAGTTACCTCTCCGGGGCTGCCTATCGAGCTGCTCCAGCTCTCTTTGATAATTATCCAGGATTCTCATGGCATTCTTAGTACTGGTGGCGTATTCAATTTCATACCCACTGCGCACAACATCTAAAATTTGGAATTGCGGGCTCTCAATCTGTTGTTGCGTTACCAGCGGAACCGCTTTGCCTATTCCCACTTCCATTAAGACCTTTTGACCCCTTTCAAGCAAATCTCTGTTTTCTATTAAAAGCGAGCCGGCCAGCCTAAAATCGAGTAAACAGGTAAAATTACGATTCAACTCTAACACCGCCACCTCAATTTTCATTACGGTTAATTCAAGCTCTTTTCTACTCATGTCCAGGAATTTGATATGAATGCGGTTCTTTTGGGGATTTATTGAAACTATACCCATAATATTAGTTTTTAATTTTGTTAAAATTTTATTTACCTGCACATTCAACGCACAGGTCAGTTTCCGGCAGAACCAATAATCTTGGAATGGGAATCGGTTCTTCACACTCGCTGCAAAATCCGAAATACGGGTCGTCTATCGTTTGCAAAGCACGTTCCAGTTTGGACAGGGTGTATTGGGCCTCGCGTAACGCTGCTTCATTTATGCTCTTGCTGCTTATGGCTTCCATACGGGTAAGTCGCCCTATGGAATCATCGGGCGGGATTGGCTTGGTAAGCTGTTTATAAGACATTATATCATTTTTTAAAACTTCGATCTTTTCCCTGATAAGATTTTCAAGTTTTTCTTTTTCTTCTTTTATCATTTTGCTTATGTTCAATTTGGATATCAGTTTGTATCATCATATTCCTTTGATGCAAACCTTTTTTAAAATACTTATTGATCACATCACCACCCCCTTTGAAAGTTATCATCAGGCATCACCGGCGCAAAGACCGCGCTGCGGTTTCTTTGTCCGAATGGGGTTCTGATTTATGGGCGTCGCCAGAGTGCTTTACACCTTCAGGAATGTAATACCGATCTCCTTTAGGATTTAAGGATAAGATAGGCGACATAAACGACATAGCAGGATAGCAGAATAAAGCCGTCTCTGCGCCGGACCGTAAACGTCTTTCTAGCCATCAACCACGGCAGAGCACTGATAGTCATCATCACCAGATAATCGACCAGCAGACCGCTGTCAATAAAACCGCCCGGGATAGAGATCGGCCGCACCAGGGAGGCGGCCCCTAAGACACTCAGCATATTGAAAACGTTGCTTCCCACCAGGTTGCCGATGCTGATGTCCATCTCCTTACGCATAGCGGCCACCACAGAGGTAGCCAGCTCCGGAACCGAAGTTCCAAAGGCAACCACGGTCAGCCCGATGAACTTTTCGCTGACGCCGAAATCTTTCATGACGGCAACAGCGGCCTCAATCAGGATTTCGGCACCGCCGATCACACCGATGATTCCGATCACAATCCACAAAATCTGCCTGGACCTGCTGGCGACATATTCGCTCTGTGCCGCGGTAGAATCATAGGTGATGCTTTCAATACCGGCGCCTTGCCTCGATTCCCTCCTGGCGATAATATAATTGAAACATGTATAGACGATAATACCGCCAAATAATGTGGCGCCATCAAGTGTTCCAAGGGTTGAATCCAGCGAGATCAACAAAAGATATACGGATATACCCAGCATAATAGGCATATCACGCCGAAAAACCGACGGCTGGCTTTTGATAGGATGCAGTAAAGCGGCCACCCCTAATACAAGGGCGATATTGCAAATGTTGCTGCCGACAACATTTCCCACCGCGATCATGCTTTTACCTTTGATAGAAGAAACGATACTGATGAACAGCTCCGGCGCCGAAGTCCCGAAAGCAACCACGGTCAAGCCGATAAGCAACGGTGACAGGCCCAGACCGCGGGCAAGGCTCGAAGACCCTTTTACCAGCAAGTCCGCGCCGTAATAGAGCAAGAGCAGTCCGATAACAAACAAAACCAGATCAATCAGCATAAACAAGCGCTCCGATTGGCGAGAAATACGTGCTAAATATATACATTGACTACATAGCAGATGTAACCCAATTGACAAACAAAAATTACTATCGGAGTTTCTTTTCTGAGTCAACCTAAGGCGGGCGTTGTATAAAATCGCAAAGCGATTTTATAAGTTGCTTTTTAAACAACTCACGAAAAATAGTTGCATATAAATTCAAACCATTGTATCAAGCCGCCCAGTGATTTCAACCCCAACAAAACCCCATAAAAGGAGAAATATATTATGAATGAAGGCGTTGCTGAAAGCCGGGCAGCAATCGATCAGCTCTGTATCAACACGATTCGTACCCTTTCCATGGATGCCGTCCAAAAGGCCAACTCCGGTCATCCCGGAGCACCCATGGGGCTTGCCCCCGCCGGCTACATGCTTTGGACCCGCATCATGAAGCATAATCCCGCAAACCCCGGCTGGCTCGACCGGGATCGCTTTGTGCTTTCCGCCGGGCATGCTTCCATGCTGATTTACAGCCTGCTCTATCTTTGCGGATATGATCTAACCCTTGATGACATTAAAAATTTTCGGCAGTGGCAAAGCAAAACCCCCGGGCACCCTGAAT
The DNA here is from genome assembly GCF_036446775.1 of Candidatus Desulfatibia sp. Lineage (NCBI taxonomy): Bacteria > Pseudomonadati > Thermodesulfobacteriota > Desulfobacteria > Desulfobacterales > Candidatus Desulfatibia > Candidatus Desulfatibia sp. The sequence goes on along the minus strand of NZ_JAZFTO010000118.1, from coordinate 3,960 downwards.
TAGGCCACACCCCGGGTGTGGAAACAACTACGGGCCCCCTGGGACAGGGTTTTGCCAATGCCGTCGGCCTGGCCATGGCCGAAAGACACCTTGCGGCCCGTTTCAACCGTCCCGGGCACGCAATTGTCGACCATTATACCTATATTATTTGTGGTGACGGGGACATGATGGAAGGTGTTACCTCCGAAGCAGCCTCCCTGGCCGGGCACCTGGGTCTGAGACGCCTGATCTGCATATATGACGACAATAAAATTTCAATTGAAGGCCGTACGGATATAACCTTTACTGAAGACGTCGCTATGCGTTTTAAGGCCTATAACTGGCATGTACAAAATGTCGCCGACGGCAACGACACTGAAGCCATTTTCAAGGCCCTTGAAGCCGCCAAAGCCGAAACCGAGCAACCGTCTCTGGTTGTCATGCGTACTAATATTGCCTATGGCAGCCCCAACAAGCAGGACTCGGCTGATGCTCACGGAGCTCCCCTTGGTGAAGAAGAGATCCGCCTTACAAAAAAGAATCTGGATTGGCCGCATGATATTGAGTTTTTTGTACCGGAGGAGGTTATCAATAGTTTCAGAAAATGTGTTGAAACCGGAAAAGCCTCCGAAGAACGCTGGCTGGAAAAATACCAAGCCTATACCAAAGCCTACCCGGATCTGGCCAAGCAATGGGTTGATGCCATGAGCGGCTATTTGACCAAGGGCTGGGATGCCGAGATTCCCGATTTCTCTCCTGAAGACGGCCCCATAGCCACGCGGGCTGCGTCCGGCAAGGTTTTGAACGCGATTGCCAAAAACCTGCCCACTCTGATCGGAGGCTCTGCGGATCTGGCGCCTTCAAACAAAACCTATTTAGATTTTTCCCATGAATTCCAAAAAGATTCATACGACGGCCGCAATATTCGCTTCGGCGTCAGGGAGCACGCCATGGGTGCCATCATGTCCGGCATGCTTCTGCATCACGGCCTGCGACCTTACGGCGGAACATTCCTTGTGTTTTTCGACTACCTGAAACCGGCCATGCGCGCCGCCTGTCTGATGAAACTACCGGTCATTTATGTCTTTACCCATGACAGCATTGCCGTTGGCGAGGATGGCCCCACCCACCAGCCGGTTGAGCAGCTTGCCAATCTGCGCAGCATCCCGGGCATTACCGTTATACGCCCGGCAGATGCTACCGAAACAGCAGCAGCATGGCGCCGGGCCGTCAGAACCACCAGTGGCCCGGTGGCACTGGTTCTGAGCCGCCAGAAACTTCCGGTTTTAGGCCAAAACGAATCCGCAGACGATCTGTTAAATGGCGCCTATGTTCTGGCGGACTCCGACGGCAAACCCGATATTATCCTGATCGCCACGGGTTCGGAAGTGCACATTGCACTTGAAGCTCGTCAACAACTGGCCCAAAAGGGTGTCGGAGCCCGCGTGGTGAGTATGCCGAGTTGGGAATTGTTTGAAAAATCTTCTCAAGAATACAAGGACCGTGTACTTTTGCCTGATGTTGCCGCGCGCATTGCCATCGAAGCCGGCCTTCCCATGGGCTGGGAACGTTACGCCGGCAGCAGCGGCACTATCATAGGCATGACCGGCTTCGGTGCTTCCGCGCCTGGCAATGTCGTCATGGAAAAATCCGGTTTTACGCCGGAAAATATTGTGCAAAAAGCACTGGATCTGCTTAATAAATAGTCTGATCTTTTTTAACAGGGTGTGTCTGCGGTTAATGTAAAAAAGAGGAAGTTTATGGACTCTAATTTTATGTAGAAACCACGAATGGAAGCTCCCTACAGCGACTCGACTGTCTTCGACCCTGAGCTCAGACCGAAGGGAACTCGTCGAAGTCAAGCTGCGGGGTTAGCGCTCGCTGTTGCAGTACAACTATAGATGGCGTCAAAAGGCGCCCAAGTCGATGGCGTCCAGAACTTCTTGGGCATCTTCAAAATCCGGCTCAAGCTTAAGTGCATGCATAAAATAGGATTTTGCCGTTTCCGGATCTTTCATCTCTATGTAGAGCCTACCGATATTATAATGGATACGAGCCCTGTCCGGATGAATTACAATCGCTTTTTTATAGTTAAATAAAGCCTTTTTGAAATCGCCTTTCTTGCGATAAAGAACGCCGAAGCTATTGTAAATGTTTACCGTATTGGGGTTGATTTCCTTAATCTCATCCAGCACCATTTCGGCGTCTTCGACATTCTCCTTGCTCATATGGATGTCTGCCGCCCTGATCATAAATTTCTCCGCCTCTTCCGGCTGGCCGAGTTTTTGATAAGCACGCCCCATACCTTCAAATGCCTTGGCAAACAGGCGGTCTATAGCGGTAGCCTTCCTGAAAGCCTGGATCGCTTCGCTATAATTACCCTGGGCAGTTTTGACATAGCCGAGGTTGTAATAGTATTCGGCATTTTCCTCTGTCTTTATCAGGTTCTCCAGGATACCCATAGCCGTTCCGTAATTTTCGCTCTCTATCAGTTTCAAGGCATCTTGCAACGAGTTTTCAGCCTCTTTTTGCTGGGGGTCAAGGGCAACTAATTTAAGCGCCTCCATTTTCTTTTTAATGCTATCCGTACTAAAAGGTGTTACCACCAACCCCGTGACACCTTCTTGGCCGGCCAGTACAATCATGCCGTTGGTATAGGCCGAATGCATCAAAAAAACCGGCAGGTTAAAAAACCGGTCACTTGATCTGACAATTCTAAGCAGGGCCAATCCGGACATTTCTTTCATTTCCCAGGCTGAAACGACACATTCCAGTTCCTTAAGCTGAATCATCGTCCAGGCATCACTGGCGTTGTCGGATTGAATAATATTTGTAAAACCGAGACTTTTAAATATGTTAGCGAGCTCTTCAAGAGCAGCATGATTTTCATCAGTCAGCAGGACAATTGTTTTTTCCATACGTTACTCAATCAAAAAAATAAAAATTTATTAATGCTGATGAATTCGTAAAAAGTCGAATGCATTAATATTGAAATCCTTGCTACTATAACCGCCTGATAATTTTCGGTCATAATCTTATCTTCAAATAATATATTAATGTGTTAATATCAATCATTTTTATATTTAATTTGACCTGACAGATTTTTTTTACTATTCTTTATGAATAAAAATGTAAAGATATTTAGAATCTATCCTTGCTCAGCTTATAGATTATCTTAATAAAATCAGAAGGGTATATTAAAGCGTAAAATTATGACTGCCGACGAAGATGATATCAAAGAATACGATGAGCCTGATTTCGGAATCGAGTTGGATAAACTTAAAGTGCCCGACGCTGCCGCCATTCCTGTTTCAAAAAAACCGGTTAAAACACCAATTTATGAAGAGCCCGAGGAAACCATACCTGAAATAGAAGTAGAAGCTGAAGTAAAAGCAGAGTCACAAAAGGGGTTGAGATTTAAAGTCATCATAACGGCTGCTACTATTCTTGTGTTGGCCGCCTTGTTTTTCCTCTTGAATCATAAAGCCATCAAGCCTCTATTAACCTCGTGGCCGAGAGCAAACAGCACAAAATCATCACCTGAATATCACACAATCGATCCGATCATTACCAACTTAGGCGAAAACAGGCAAATCGAAATATCCTTGAAGCTGCGATATCGCACTGAATTAAAGGAACAAAATTCCGTAATCGAGTCCATGATCCGAGACAGCATTTTGATGCTTATTAATTCCCCGGATACCCAAAAAAAGGTCAATGAAAGTGATTTAGTAAAGTTAAAACCATATATCAATAATAGGTTAACTAATTTTTTAAAAAGCAATTATGGTGATGAAGTCATTTTAAAAGAACTCAAGGTATATTAAACCTAGGTTGAGTGGTTCAACGTTCAAGCCCGCCCTGGCCTCCGGCTCGTAGAGACATGAGCCTACGCCTCGGAGAGCGCGACGACCGTTATCAAGGAGATCAACCCTCTGCTATTAAAATATATGCCTTGGATCCAACTTCCAGAAATCAGGT
>NZ_JAZFTO010000117.1:0-4145 GCF_036446775.1 Candidatus Desulfatibia sp. | reverse complement strand
CCCCTTTGACACTACCGGGAGATGTCGGATAGAGTTCACTTTCATAACTTCAATGGCTTCCCTGATAGAGGCGTTTTCATTTATGGTAATTGGGTCGGCAATCATCAAGGAATGAATTTTCATGTTTTATTCCTTTCTTAAACAGATGTTGTGCGCCTATTTCGCGGTAAGTCCTATGACTCGATAGTTGAATTCATAGGCCAAGCTGCGACTCCAGGTTTCATCAAACATGGTTTTATACCGCGTGCCGTCCTGCGGCCCGACGGGCTTGCCATAGGTAAAAAACCAGTTCACGATAGGGCCGCCGGTGAATCCCAGAGCAACCCAGTAGCGGCCTGGTGAGAGTATCACGGAAGTTGCGGTAAAATCAAAGTCCACCCAGGTATAACCGGGTGTGAACTTCAATTGGTTGAGTTCGATGATATCGCTTGTGGCGATCAGGTCACCGGGGGTTCCCCCGTTGTCTTTTGAAAGTTCCAGCCAAAGCTGTCCTTCGGAATTAAATTTATGCAGCGCCAGCCCGGTGTGCTGCAATTGCATTGGTTTGGTTAGAATAAACGTCTGGGCGTATTGATTTCCCCGTGTGGTTACATACTCGGCCGTCTCCACCAGAAAGTTTTTACGCATTTCCATTATATTGCCAGAATGTCGTTCAGCCGGCCCCCGTGCAGAGAGAAAATCTACGTTTTCAGGAAAGTCCAGGTTGCCAAACACGTACGCCTTTTTGAAGCGCAGGCGTTTTAATACTTCTTCCGGCACTCTCAGGGGCGTCGGGGGGGGGGCTACGGTTACTTTCAAAAAAGCGGCTTCGACTTGAGGGCTGAGCAGCAGCCCGCGGGGGCCATAGTTGGTTTTCCGGCCTGAAAGCTTAATGTGATCGTTAACAAATTCAGCTTGGATGCTCTCCTCAAATACCGGTCGTCCCGACGAGCTGCTGGCCTGGACCCAGCGCATAAGCCCATCCTGGCGTGTTTCGTTGTTATCCAGGCCGGTCTCCACCCTAATAAAACGGTTGCTAACGAACAGTTCGGTTCCCTGGGGGTCGAACGGCACCCAGCCCAGGTCCGGAAAATAAACTTCTATCCAGGAATGCCGCCCCTGGGCCATTTTCATGGTAAGTATAGAATTCCCTATATTAATGTCATAGGGTTGTTTCAAGGTAATTCCATTTACAATGCGCACAGGAATTCCAACCGCACGCATTATGGCTGCCGAAAGGTGCGAGTAATTCTGGCAATTACCCTTGCCGCTTTGCAAGGAGTACAACGCATCGTAGCTTTGGGGAATCAGCACATAGTGCATATGATCCACCACCCATGTTAATATTCTTTGGACAGCATCAAATTCATTTTTGGCCGTACTGGTTAATTCACGGGCTTTGGAGCGAATTTGACTGTCGTCGGCAGGGACTTGATCGGTAGCCTTTAAATATACTTTCACCTGCTGCGGCAACCTGCTGAGCGGAAATGGTGCCCCGGTCTTCAGGGTCTGCAGCCTGGTGCTGTTGATTGCCGTAAAGCGGATAGTCGTTGTCACCGTCCCAAGCGGCGCTTTCCAGGTCGCTTCGACAACCTTGTTCCCGCGCTTGTCGGTTCGCTCCTCACGCCTTAAGGGCGGGGGAAAAAAGTTAAGCTCAAAATCCTCAATCCGCTGGTTGTAGGTCGGCGAAGAAAAAGACTCCGGGACAACACTACTGAGCATCAGTTTTTTGAGACCGGCCGACGGCCGTACTCTTTGAACCATCTTATATTTGATTCGCGATTCCTGGCTGCCGTTGAGAAGATAATTTTCCCCAAACACAGGAACCGCTGCAAATACAATCAGAATAACAATTGACAATCGCTTCATTTTTGAACCATATTTAGGTCTCTTATTCATGGCGAATTTTATAACTTTTTCATATGGTATTTTTACCCGAGATTGAAGCAGATACTGGATACTTGATACTTGATGAAAAAGGATGGTTATTTTTCCTTACCAGCATCCAGCATCTGGTATCAAGCATCAGTTAGTCTCAATTAATGTGTTTGGAATCTCATCAACTTGTCGGTTTGAAACAAAGCTTCATTATTACATTAACATCATGAATCCAACGCATTCAACCCCAGGGTAATCGGCCGGTCTTCCTCGCTCCTGCCGGTAAATCTGATGGGACCCGGCCGTCTGTAATTATCCTCACCCGGTGTGGCCGCCAGCCATTTCTCTCTGAAGGCCTTTACAACCTTAAACGCCGTAGAATTGATATCCACTATGCTCTTTTCCAAAACCAGGGTCAATTTTCCTTTTCTTTCCTCAAGGTGCATCAACGGAGCAATAGGAATTCCAATGGGCTGCCATTGAGAAAAGTCCTTTTCCAGATTTCTGATGGCTGCCATCTGACCGGTGGCACCATTGGCAATCAGGCTGAAAACCGTCAATCCCAGGTTATAAGTGTACATACAGTCAAATCGGGTGGGGTCGTTACCCCTGCCGTCATAGCCGTAAAAATGGAGCTGTGTTTTGAATTTGGGAACAGATTTGTGATAGATTTTTTCAATGGACTCCGGAACTTTTTCAGTCTCTGAAATGGCACCTTCCTTCACCAGCGCCTGCTTGAGGGTTTTCAATGACATGATGGACGGCTTCATCAGAAAAAACTGGGCATCATCATAATTTTGAAACAGGATCGGTCCCAGGTAATCCGGATCAAGTCCGCCTTTGTCCAGTGTCTTGCGGTAATAGGATCTTTCAATTCCTATCTTATAAGTTCCATTTTCCTTAAGGCTGTTCAGATAATCCCTGACCATTCCCAGGATGACCTTATCGGTTTCAACTTGCGAAAACTGAAAATTTCCATGACTGTCCCTTTCCATTAGCAGGCCTTCTTGAAAAAAGGCCGGAATATCATTAAACAACTCATGGTCACGCATGTTCCATATGGTAAAAGAATTATCCTCTTGTGAACGACCGGCCAATCTTCGTAAATATTCCAGCTTCTCTTCCAGCAAAGAAAAATCGGTGTGAAAATCCGTATCATGGGTTTGGTTATATTCGGAGATAATCGTATTCAGCTTTATGATAAAAATCTGAATCTCATTGATAAATTCCAGAACCCCTTCCGGTATTACGATCACGCCGTAGTTTTTTCCTACGGCAGCCCGCCTGACAATGCCGTCACAAATCATGCGGGACAAATGCCTCAGGGTCATCCCGTAAGCATGATAATTAATTATCCCCTCTGCTGCCGCCTTTTCAATTCTTTCTTTATCAACGTAGTCGGCAAGATCCTCACCGATTAGAGTGATATTCGCATGGGTCTGCAAAGCGGTCTCGAGTGCCAGGTGACTGGCAACTCTTCCCATTACCTTGCAAATGTGCCAGTATTTGACATCCGAACTGCTATCAGTACAAAGGTTGCCGATCTCCATTGCAAAAGCTCTGGCAGCGGTATGAAATCCGAATGACATGGCGCATAAGATTCTCCCGTTGCTATCTCTGACCTGAATATCGCCGTCAATGGTCTTGGGAACCCCTATCACCTGGATGCCGTCTGCGAGCATTTCCTGGGCCAAAAAAGCCGCATTGGTGTTGGAATCGTCGCCGCCTACGATCACTAAAGCGTCCAAACCAAACCGTTTGCAGGTCTCTTTTGACAGCTCCATTTTTTCTTTGGTATCGATTTTCGCCCGTCCGGTCTTGATCATGGTAAACCCGCCCAGGTTTCTAAATCTGTCCACCAGGCTCCCGGTTATCTCAATGGCTTCACCTTCAATGATCCCGTCCGGTCCTAAAAGGAAACCGTATATGATGGTCTCGGGATTGGCTTTTTGGGCGGCATCGTAAAGCCCGGCAATAACATTGTGACCGCCGGGAGCGGGCCCCCCGGAAAAGACAATACCAATTTTGCGCTTTTTATTGAATTGTTCTTTGAAAGTTTCCTCAGGTGTCTGCAACTCAACAATGGTTTGCACTTTATTATCGATAATTCCCGGCAGACACCGTCCGGCTTCATTATCCACATCAAATTTAAAATGAGGCTTATCTTCCAGTATGGCATAAGAACTGGAAAATACTTTGCATACCGGAGGTTTATACTCTCTGCGCTCAATTACTTCCTGATTGATATTGTCGGTTACTTTTTGGACCTCCGGATGTTTCAGTATATC
>NZ_JAZFTO010000116.1:0-2770 GCF_036446775.1 Candidatus Desulfatibia sp. | reverse complement strand
TGTAAAGGCAAGCGAAGGGTGCAGTACATGTCATGTGAAGGAAGAGAAATAACTGGGGTTGTCGTTGGAGATCGTGAAACTCTCACAGGGTTCCAAATGCTGGCAGAGTTAAGGAGACAGCATGGATAGACGAGGTTTTCTAAAAACGACGCTGGTCGCCGGTAGCGCCGCTTTAGCAGGCAATGGGCTATGTGCTCAGGAGATACGCAAACCAGAGGAGTTTGTAGGGGTTTTAGTGGATACGACCCGCTGTATCGGCTGCAGGGCATGCGAAGTTGCATGTGGTGAAGAGCATGACCTGTTTGTCCCCGACGTGCTTAACGATGGGGCGCTTGAAAAGCACAGGGATACGAGTGACAAGCAATGGATGGTCGTCAATAAATTTGAGACGGAAAAGGGCGATGTATTTGTCAAAAAACAATGTATGCACTGCTACCAGGCTGCTTGTGCCTCCGCCTGTCCCACGGAAGCGATGAATCAAACGATGAAAGGGCCGGTAATCTGGGATGGAGATAAGTGTATTGGTTGCCGCTACTGCATGACTTCCTGCCCCTTTGATATACCAAAATTTGAGTACCATGAATGGAACCCGAAAATCCAGAAATGCACCATGTGCTTTGAACGCCTCGAAGCAGGGCAAAAACCGGCCTGCGTCACGGCATGTCCTACAGACACGCTCATGTTCGGCACCCGCATAAACAATCTGGAAGTTGCCAGGCATCGGATCTACAGCCATCCGGACAAATATGTACACCATATTTACGGCGAGCATGAAGTCGGTGGAACCGGATACATTTATTTGTCGGCTGTACCTTTTGACCAAATAGGGTTTAGAACTGACCTTGGTAATACACCCTATCCGGAGTACACAAAAGAATTCCTCTACGCTGTCCCTATGATTCTTTTCGGCGTGCCGGCCTTTTTGTTAGGACTCAATGCACTTGCAGGTAATAACAAGCCGAATATAGAAGGCGAGATTGAATTTGATTCTGATAATGAGGGGGGCAAGTGATGAGCAACAATGTCAGTGCCACCCGGGAATCTGGCAGCTTCATACGATTCTTGATCCAGGAGATGAAACCACGCGGCAAATGGCTAACGCCGTTTAATGTTATCTCAATTCCGGTCATTCTAACCGGACTGGTCATTTTGTATTTCCGCTTCGTCTACGGTCTCGGCTCGGTGACCAATCTCTCGCAGGAATTTCCCTGGGGCTTCTGGCTCGGTTTCGATGTGATAACCGGTGTTGCTCTTGCGGGTGGGGCCTACGTCATCACGTTTGTCGTTTACGTCATGAAAGTGGAAAAATATTACTCCATTGTGCGTGTCACTATTTTGAACGGATTGCTGGCCTATATTTTTTATGCCGGCGCCCTGTTGTTTGATATCGGGCGACCATGGCATGCCTTAAATCCCTACATTGGCAATTCGTTCGGCTTCAGTTCCGTTATGTTTCTGATTTGCTGGCATTTCTTGCTTTACATGGTTGCCGCATTCATCGAGTTCTCTCCGGTCATCGCGGAATGGGCGCAGTGGGAAAAAGCACGCAAGATTCTCAAGAGCCTTACCCTCGTTACGGTTATTTTAGGAATAACATTATCGCTGCTGCATCAATCAGGCCTCGGGGCATTGTTTCTCATGGCCAAACCCAAAATTCATCCGCTGTGGTGGTCGGAATTTATCCCGATCCTGTTTTTTGTCTCCAGCATTTATGCGGGATTGGCCATGATTATCTTCGAAGGAACCATAAGCCATAGAATTTTTAAGGATCTCATCGACCCTAAGAGCCATCATTCTTTTGACGACATCATTCTTGGATTGGCAAAAGGCGCGGCAATCACCATGTTTGTCTATTATTTTTTGAAAGCACTGGTTTTCATTCACGGCAAGCAATGGGATTTGGTTAACGATGTTTGGGGCTACTGGTATCTGGTAGAAGTGCTTGGTTTCGTATTGGTTCCAGGTTTTATGTTTGCCTTTGGTTTCAGGAACAGAAGTTTAAACATAATCAAAATCGCCTCTGTTATGGCCTTGATTGGCATCGTGCTCAATCGGCTTAACGTTTCCATCATCAGTTTCAAATGGTATGCGGAAGTACATTACTACCCGTCCTGGCAGGAAATTGTGGTAACGCTGATGATTATTTTTGCTGAGGTTTGGATATTCCGGTGGATTGTCACCCGTATGCCGGTGTTTAACTCGACTCATTAGGACAATGAAAATAAGGAATTGAAATGGATTCATTTACTTATGTAAATATTTTTGAAACGAAAGGTCTTGAGTACCTGATTTTGTTGTGTTTTTGGGTGCTGTTTATCTATTTGATCCGATATCTTTCGCCGCGGGTGAAAAAACGGAAAGATTTACATTGATAAACACTCTTGAAAGGGTTTTCGGCTTCTCCGCCGCGGCACTCTCCTACAAGGAGTGCCATGCGGATAAGCCGTTGCCACGAGGCGGTCCCGGGAAACAGGCGGATAGGAGGCGTTTGAATCCGTAGCAGGTGATATATGCTCGGTAGGAAAATAGGTTTTAAGCTGACCTTCGGTGTCGTACTGACGGTCCTTTTGGCGATTGGTGTTTTCGCTTACTTCAATATCCAATCCGAAAGAAAGAGCCTGCTCATGGAAGTGGAGCGGCATGCGAATCAGCTCAGCGAAGCCGTCAAGTCGGACACCGAATACGACATGCTGCGCAACGATCGAGAGCGGATCCATGAGAGCATCCGCCGCATCGGCAAGCAGGAGAGCATAGACCGCGTTCGCGTATT
>NZ_JAZFTO010000115.1:0-16383 GCF_036446775.1 Candidatus Desulfatibia sp. | reverse complement strand
GACAGTGCCGCCAGCGGTTCGGTCACCCGTTTAATAAAAAGGAAGGCCGCGGCCAGCCCTAAAAGCAAAATCACAAGGGTGAGAACGCTCATATGAAACCATAGTTTCATTATTTGACGTTTAATCGGCATTTCGGAGAACCCCAGACGCAAAACGCCTGCTTTCCCGGAAAAAATCGGCCAGGCAATATCAAGATAGAGTTCACCGGTCTTAGATGCAATTTTCTGAAAATGGCTGTGATCGCTAGATACGACATTGTTATTTGCATTGGTAAGCTCTACCGGGAATCCCTTGGTAAAGGTGTGGGCCAGCAGTTGACCATCTCTGATAATAAAAAGATAAGCGACAGCCGGATTGCTGTTGATCACACCGTCCAGCATTTTCTGAAGTGTAACCAAGTCGTTGATGAGGATCTTATCAACGGCATCCAGCGCTAAAGCATGCGCAAGGTTTTCTGCCTGGGCTTTAGCCGTCTTGAAAAGGCTGGTGCTGTAGTGTTGTGTGACCAGCACAGAAATAAGCAAACCGCTGGTGATGACCAGCGCTGAGACCGCTGCCAGTAATTTACTTCTCAGGTTTTGCATTCGCATGCGTAGCCTCCCCTTGCAGACTCAAGCTTATTTTCATCTGTCGAATAGGATCGTACCAGGCTTCTTGGGGTGCGATGAATCGATCTATCATCAATTCATCGAGAATTTTTTTGCCTTCAGAATTTTGATGCATGGAAAACAGCAATTGAAGGATACGTTCTTTAAGTTTTGTCGGCAAATACGAGGAAACCACTACCGGAGGATTGCCGAACTGCTCTGACTTCTTGATGATACGGGTTTTGGAAGTATTGCCGGGTTTTCTGCGGTGATAATACTCCCAGATATGACCGTCAACGGCAGCGGCGTCCACCAGCTTTCTGGCCACGGCCAGGATCGAATTATCGTGGCTGTATGTGTAAATACTCTTTTTAAAGAAGTTGCCGGGTGTCTCCCCCTGCTGCTGCAGCCAGTATACCGGAACCAATCTGCCTGTATTCGATTCCGGATCGGTAAAAGCAAATATCCCGTCTCTTAAGTCTTCCAGCCTTTGAAACCGACTGTCTTTATGAACGATCAAATACGATTGATAGAAATTTGACCCCCGCACCTGCGGTACGGCCAGGGCCTCAAAACCGTAGTTTTCGCTGCCGGCGGCATACGGCCCCGAACAGATAAATCCCAGATCAATCTCACCTTCGCTGAAAAGGGTGTTGATCTCGCCGTAGGTTTTTCGCTGAACAAGCTGTATCTCCCGATCCAACTGATTCCCTAAATATTCCAGAAACTGACGATAATAAGTAAAAGTCTCTTTGGGCGAAATCATGGCCGCCACCGCCACTTTTAAACGAGGTTGTTCTGGCTGGTAGTCTCCCGGTTGCTTGATTGCCACGGTTTTGGAAAAGTCAACGACGGCGGTATCGGCATCAACACCACAGCCATGGGTAAAAATCAATAACAAGACAATCAAAAGCCTTAAGACAGAACGTACATGCCTAGCAGAAAACATAATTGATAGACTTCCTTATTCTTAAGTCCCGCTCAGGCGGAACGTTATGTAAAATCGCGCGGTTATTTTATAATACTTCTCATTTTTTCAAATATCAAGGGTGTGTATCATTTAGGGATACTTGTCGTCAATAAATGTTTAACCTAAATCTTAATTTATTAAAGGTTTATATAATTTTTGACAAATACTGTGTTTTTATTTGATAAATACAAGATTCACCCCATTTACCCGAGCGCTAATAAATTTTAACTATATACTATCTAGCTCGAGCAATTTAAGAAAGGAGATTCCATGGCTGTTGTCACCATTTCCCGTTAATTTGGGGCCGGAGGAAGAACTCTGGGAGAAATGATCGCAAAAGAACTGGGTTATCTGTTTCTGGATGATCTTATTATTCAGGAATTAGCCGAAAAAGCCCGTGTCAGCACTGACTCGATAAAATCGATGGAAAGGACTGCCGGCGGCACACTTTCCAAATTAATTTCAGGGATGTTCAGTCGGAATTATATGGAACGCATAATTGGTGCCGACAAAGGTTATATTAATGAGCACATCTATGTTGAATTGCTGCATGAAGTTATCATGAACTTTGCCAAAAAGGATAATGTGGTACTTCTTGGAAGGGGCGGACAGTATATTTTACAAAATTTTAATGGTGCTTATCACATTCTCCAGGTGGCTGACTGGGAAACTAGAATTAAATTTATGCAGCAGTTTTACGATATTTCCGATGCAAAGGCCGAGAAAGCTGTCAAGCATGGAGAAGCGCGACGATCCAGTTTGTATAAAAAATTCGGCAAAGAAGATTACGATCAGCCGCACCTCTATCATCTGGTTTTAAATATGAGCAGGCTCTCTTTAGAGCAGGCTTTAAAGGAAGTCATGATTTTGGTACAAAAATAGCAATAGAATACTTTAAATTATTAATTAATTTGTAAAGTTTTTTGAGAGACCTTTGAAAAAGGTTGACCGCCAAAGCGTGATTTAAGGTCGAGAAAGGCGAAATTTTTAACTCAAACAGAAGCAAGGAGGACAAAATGGCCACTCAAAAAATATTAGTGACGTATAACTTTACGAGCTATGACCAGAAGGCCCTGGATTTTGTCATCCGCACTTTTGTTCATTCAAAAGATGTTGAAATCACACTATTCAATGTGTATACTCCCGTTCCTAAAATTGAGATGCGTGAATCCCCTATTATGGCAAAATTTCAGAAAAATCTGGATTATCTTTCTCAAAAGGTCAAAGAGCAGGAAGCGGGGCTCAAGGAAGCCCGGCAGTATTTAATGCAAAATGGTTTCGCCGAAAACCAAATCAGCTATATTTATAAGCCCCGCAAAAAGGATATTATCGGAGAAATAGTTGATGTGGCCACCAAAGATCATTTTAATATAGTTGTCATGAATCGCAAGCCCGGCAAGGTCACTCGCTTTCTTACCGGGAGTGTTTTCAATAAAGTAGTCTCTGCTTTAAAAGATAAAACCGTCTGCATTGTCAGTTAATCCAAACAGATGAGGAGGGATTTCATGGACGTTAATGACAAAATAAATATTGACATATTTAAGGTGATTACCAGGGCCATCGCGGAATCTAACGACCTTGGCATTATGGCCAATCATTTAACACAGCTTTTGGTGGGGACCTTGGATCTTAAGGGCTGTACGATTTTTGTCCTGGGTCCTGACACAAAGGAGCTGGAGGTGCTTGCCAGCTCTGGATTGAGTATCAGTTTTATGAGCAAAGGGCCGGTATTATCTGACAAAAGTGTCAGTTTTCTATTAAAAGGCACGCCGGTTGTAATCACTGATATTGCCGCAAGTGACCGCTTGCAATACCCGCAAGAAACCGAGAAAGAAGGCATCCGTGCAATCGCCTCTGTTCCCATAATGTTATACGGCTCGAATATAGGTGTTTTAAGATTATATCACCACGAACCCTGGGATGTTTCCGAGCAGGACCTTGACTCTTTGTTCCTGCTTGCTGAACACATCGGCCTGGCCATGACCTATACGCGACTCCGCAATGCCCTGCAATCTGTAAAAGAGACTATAACCAATATCCATACCATCTGGCTGAACCCCGGAAAGAAGTAAAGCATCCCCCGCAGTGCGGGACAGGCTTGGCTCTCCGAGGCGTAGGCTCTACGAGCCGGAGGCCCATCGAAGATTTATCCGCCTTTGGAGGATCCCGCCATGCGGGGAAGGACCAGGTTTATTATGACTGAACAAATCTGGCATCGGTTTTGCATCGGTTTTGTATAGATAGAAAAATTATAAAAAATATGATACATTGTCAGATAAACGATCAATAAAATAGGGATCATCTCCAAAAAAGTTGGAGGGATATTATCATGCATGCAACCATCCAGGAACTGCCTGCCATCCTTGAGGCTATGGCGGACGGTATTTATATCGTCAAACCTGATTATACGATACAGTTCATGAATAAGGCCATGGTCAAAGATTTTGGAGAAGGCACCGGGAAAAAATGCTATCAGATAGTCAATCGGAAGGATGAGAAATGTCGGTGGTGCCGGGCAGCAGATATTTTTGAAGGCGGCGCCACGATCAATAGAGAGTTGTATATACCCATTGTTGATAAGACTTATGACCTCACTGAATTGCCCTGGATCAACACCGGCGGCCAAGTATCGAAATTAGCTATTTTTCATGATATTACTACGGCAAAAGCTTGTGAAGTAAAGCTCAAGGCTACGGAACAGGATTACCAGCGGCTGTTTGAACATATGGGCTGCGGTGTGTTTATCAGCAGCAGGGAAGGTAAATTTATAGACGCCAACCAGACGCTTGTGGATATGCTCGGGTATGCAAGCAAGCAGGAGCTTTTAGAAATTGATATTGCCAGGGACCTGTATCTATGGTCTGAAGATCGCAAAAAATTTCAGGAATTAATTGAGAGTAGTGGCCGGGTAGTTGATTATGAAGTCAATTTTAAACGCAAAGACGGCCAAGCAATCCCGGTCTTGCTCACCGGCAACGTGCGCTACGATCAAGATGGAAACATCCTGGGATATGAAGGGATCAATGTGGATCAATCCCAAAGGAAACAGATTGAAAAAGAGTTGGAAAAGACCCGAATTCAGCTCCTCCAGACAGAAAAAATGGCTTCGCTCGGAAAACTGGCCGCCGGCGTGGCTCACCAATTAAACAACCCTCTGGGAGGAATCACTCTGTTTGCCAAAATAATGATGGAAGAGTACGACCTGGAGGAAGGCGCCCAAAAAGATTTAGACCGCATTTTAAAAGACGCTCAAAGGTGCAGTGAGATCGTTAAAGAGCTGCTGGAGTTTTCACGGCAAACCAGCCGCAATATACAGCCCCACGACATCAACAAGGCTGTTTCCCGCACGCTGTTTCTGCTCGAAAACCAGACGCTCTTTCATAACATCCAGGTGCAAAAGAATCTGGACCCTACCCTGCCGCACCCGCCGGTTGACATCCAGCAAATGAATCATGTGTTCATGAACATTATCCTCAATGCGGCCGACGCCATGGAGGGCAATGGCAAATTGACGCTCGAGACTTACCGGTCCCTGGAAAACATGGACAAGGTCTGTATCAAGATAACGGACACCGGACCGGGAATTCCCGCTGACATTCTGCCGCATATCTTCGAGCCTTTTTTTACCACCAAGCAGGAAGGCAAGGGCACCGGCCTGGGACTTGGCCTGGCTTATGGTATTGTGGAAGACCATGGCGGCTCGATCAGGGTTAACAGCACGCCCGGCCAAGGGGCCACTTTCACCATCGAGATTCCCCTGACCAGACCGGAAAATGGAGTCTGAGACATTGGAAAATCAACCTGACACCATCTCCATTATGGTTGTGGATGATGAAAAGGATATCCAGGACGGGTGCGAACGGATCCTTACCCGTATGGGATGCCGGGTTGTCAAGACCTCGCGGGGAGAAGAGGCCCTGCATGCCATGAAACATGAACCGGTTTCCATCGTATTACTGGATCTAATGATGCCCGGCATTGGGGGGATGGAGGTTCTCCAGCGCATTCGGAAAATTGATGACCAGATACTGGTCATCGTCATCACCGGGTACGCCACCATAGATACGGCCATCGAGGCGATGAAACAGGGTGCCTACGATTTTATCCCCAAACCTTTCACGCCTGACCAGTTGCGTATCAGGGTCGCGCGCGCGCTGGAAAAACTGCAACTTACCCGCGAGGCCGAAAAACTGGACCGGGAACGCAAAAAAACCCTGGCTGACCTTGATACTGAAAAGAGCCGTATCCGCACCATTGTCGAGTCTCTCCCCAGCGGTGTGGTGGTGACCAATTCCCAGGGACAGGTGGCCCTTATGAATCCGGCTTTTCTGCAGCATCTCGGTCTGGACCCCGACCGCAGTCCGGGCGATCCCATTGAAGCCTATGTGCCGGATCAGGGATTTTGCAAGCTTGTCTTGGAACTTTCTCAGGGAAAATATGTAAATCCTGATGAGTTCCCCACCTATGAGTTTGTTCTGCACAACGAAAAATATTTCCAGGCCCGCGGCCGGCCGGTGCAGGGTGAAGAGATGGAATATCAGGGAGCGGTGGTGGTCCTCGAAGATATAACGACCCTCAAGATTCTGGATCAGGTGAAATCGGAGTTCGTGGCCAAGGTCTCCCACGAACTCCGGTCACCCCTCTCCACCATCCATGAGCAACTGGCAATGGTACTCGGCGAAATGGTGGGAGACGAGTCTAAAAATGACCAGTATATACTCGCCCGCGCCAAGGAAAAAACCCATGGGCTGATCTCTTTAATCGGCGATCTGCTCGACCTGTCACGCATCGAAGCCGGGATTGTGCACCAGGAACCGAAACCAGTCCGCCTCGAAGAACTCTTAAAAAGCATTGTAGATTTTCTGGGGACCAGGGCAAAGGGGCGGAAACAGGCCGTTATCCTGGAGCTTTCGGAAAACCGCTTGCCACTGTTCACCGCCGACCCCCTGGTGCTCGAGAGCATCTTCGGGAACCTGATCACCAATGCCATCAATTACACCCCGGATGGCGGTGAGGTTAAAGTGGCGGCCGGCTTTAACGAGAAAAACATACATGTAACCATCAAAGACAATGGTTTCGGAATCGAGGCCAGACACTTAGAGCAGATCTTCGAAAGATTTTACAGGGTCAAGGACGAAAAGACGAGATATATCACCGGTACAGGACTGGGACTCCCCATAGTCAAGGGGCTCTTGGACAGTCTGGGCGGAACCATCAGTGTGCAAAGCACCCCCGGCAAGGGCAGCACGTTTACGGTTCTATTGCCGCTTCAAGAGCCTTCAGAAACACTTCCGGTTCAACCGTAACATCGGTCCACAGAGCCTAGGTTCGCCGGGCCTGATAGGCCAGGGAAGAGAGGCCGTCTATGAAGCCAATGTTTTGGGTCCGGGCCATGTCCTGCCAAAAAAACCTTCACCTTCTAACACCACCTAAAAACTGCATGAAAAATCCGGCTTAGAGGCCGAGAAGCCTCTTGACGCTTGCGGTTATCTCTTCTGCTGAGGCCGGCTTGGCGAGATAATCTTCAGCTTCCATGCTCATTCCATCGTGATGGGAATAACGGGTGGAGGTCACGTGGTCTCCAACGGCGGTCAACATTATAACGGGAATATCGGCAAAGCGCTCATCTTTTTTAAGCTCTTTGCACATTTTGTAGCCGTCCTTTTCAGGCATCATGACATCCAGGACAATCACGTCCGGAGGATTGGCCTCCACCTTTTCCAGACCCTCCACGCCATCGTAGGCTACGTCAACCTCGAAACCTTCCTTTTCTAAATTCGCCTTAACAATAGAAGCAAAATCAGGTTCATCGTCCACCACCAGAATCCTCTTTTTTTCATCCATATCTCTCCTCCATTCTTCAAACTATTCTTACTACTGATTTCTGAATGCGAAACTTTCCCCTTAAGATGCTTAGATACTATTTTTTTCCCATTCCGCAATCCAAATCGTATCGTAAGCGTCAAATCAATCCCGCCGCTGACATGATATCCGGTACCAGTTCTTCCTTGTTGATGGCCATGATGTGGACACCGTCACACATTTTTTCCTCGTGAATCCGTTTGATCATGCGGCCGGCAATCTCTATACCTTTTGCCAGAACCTGACCCTTGGGCGCCGAAGCCATTTCATCTATCAAGTCCTGCGGCACAAAAACTCCGGCAATATTTTTGTTCATAAAGCGGGCCATGGGCGCCGAAGTCAACAAAATGATACCCACCAGCATTTTCACCTTAAACTGTCCGGCGTATTCCATGAACTTTTTGAATCTGTCCAGGTCAAACACGGCCTGGGTCTGGATAAACTCGGCCCCGGCCTCAATTTTTTTTTCAAATTTGATGAGCTGGGGTTCAAGGGGGTCGGCTTCCGGTGTTACTATGGCGCCGGCGCAAAATGAAACCCCGCCGTCCAGATCGTTGCCGCTGATATCCTGGCCCTTTTCAAGCTTTCTGACAACCCCCAGCAGCTGACTGGAATCCAGATCGAAAACGCTCTTAGCCTCTTTATGGTCACCCAACATGATCGAATCCCCGGTAAGGCAAAGGACATTATGAATTCCTTTGTAAGAGGCCAAGAGCAGATCAGCCTGGAGTGCCAGGCGGTTGCGATCTCGGCAGGTCATCTGCAAGATCGGTTCACCGCCCAGCTCTTTTACAAGCATAGCGCCGCCCAGGCTGGGGAACCGCATGACCGAACTTTGGTGATCGGTTACATTAATAGCATCCACCTTGTCTTTTAGAAGCTCGATATCGTGGGCCATGCGTTCCAGGTTGGTCCCCTTGGGGGGTGCGGCCTCGCAGGTTACGACAAATTTGCCCGATTCCAGGGCTTTTTTAAATGCAGAAACCATCTCACAAGTCCTTTCTTAATAGTATAGGAACTTCCTTTTCCAAGTCCCGCTTTAAGCGCGACGCTTCATAAAATCGTGAATCGATTTTGTTGTTCCGACAATATCATTTTCCCCGGGGTCGGCTCTCCCAGGTGATTCCTCGGGGGCTGGAGCTTGCGCATGGAATCCAGCCGTCCCAGATCCGCCAGCCGGTTATATATCATTGTCCAGGCGCAATCTTTTCTTCGGTCTATTTCACATTTGCCCCTATCCGTCCCCCCGCAGGGACCGTTAACCAGTCCTTTGTGGCAGGAAGTGACCGGGCATATTCCACCGGTTTCACCGATGATACAAGTTCCGCACTGGGTGCAGATCTCGCTAAACTCTCCCACGGCGGTCTCTTTCCCTATAAACAAAGTGTCCAGGGCCGGCACAACCATTTTCTTTAACTGCCTGGCAATGGTTTGGACACCGAAGGCGCAGGTCATGATCAGAAGCGTATCGGCCTGGTCAATTTGAGGGCCGTATTCAGCCAAGGCCTCCCCTGTTAAATTGTCACAAGCCACCGCAACAACCAGATGGCCGGTAATAAGTTTGCCCTTGCCGGACAACTGCTCTTGCATGGCCCTTACTTCAGGCTCGCCGCCGGTACGTGTCAAGGTAGTGCACGTACCGCAGCCAATGATGAAGATTCTCCCTGATCCGCTTAAAAGCAGATCGATCTCCTTTTCAGCTTTTAGTTGTGTAATAGACCTGATCATATTGACATCCTCTCTTTTTCCAAATCACATCTTAGGCACCTTTTGGATTCGCTTATGGCCTCCTGGCCAGAGAGTCCTTGCTCAACTTCGCGAAAGTCGTTTACTCTTTTTTCCGCTTTTTCGAGTTTGATCCGGATTCTCGGCATTTCCTGGTCTGTCTCCTCATCCAGCGCCAGGCCTGTATCCTCATGCATAGCGGTTTTCGTGTCCGGAATTTCAATGGGACCGCTTGCTCCCTGAAGATACTTATCAATGGCGATTGCCGCTCTTCTTCCCGACGCGATAGCCCGTATGACATAGGTCGGCCCTGTTGTAAAATCTCCGCCGGCAAATACACCGGGAATATTTGTGGAAAGCGTGTTTTCATTAACAACCAGCGCCCCCCATAAAGCCCTCTCCAACTGACTGTCTTCTGATAAAAAAGACATGTCTTGAGCCTGTCCAATGGAAATGAGAACATTTTCGGCTTCAACAAGTTGCGTGATCTCTTCATCACATTCAGGGTTAAAGCACCCTTCATCATCAAACACGCAAACACAGCGGATAAATTCAATCCCGGTTACCTTTCCGTCTTGATACAGAATCTGCTTGGGAGACCATGAAGGATTGATGACGACCCCCTCATCGAGGGCCTCTTTGACTTCCTTTTCCCACGCCGGCATTTCGTCTCGCGGTTCCAGACAGAAAATCTGAACATCCTGTGCCCCGGCCCGCAACGCGGTTCTGGCAACGTCAATGGCAACGTTACCCCCCCCGATGACGACCGCTCTGTTTTTGAGACGAATGTCCTGACCCTTTTTGATGCCGCTCAAAAAATGGAGCCCGTAATAAAGGCCTTCCAGATCCTGCTCTTCTCCCGGAATCCCGATTTGTTTGCTGGCCTGTGCTCCGGCGGCCAGAAAGACGGCGCCATAACCCTCATTCATCAGGTCGCTGAAGGTATGTTGGGCATCAATCGGAGAGTTGTATCGAATTTCAACCCCGCAGTTTTCAATATATTTAATCTCATCCTCAACGACCTGCCGGGGAAGGCGAAATTCGGGAACGGCAATACCTAACATCCCGCCGGCTACCGGCTGGGACTCAAAGACGGTCACCTTGTAACCCATTTTGGCCAGAAAATAGGCACATGACAGACCTGCGGGACCAGCCCCCACAACTGCAGCCATCTGCACTTTGGTAACAGGAAAAGGATCTCGGGACGATCCGACATGTTCAAAATACCAGTCGGAAGCAAACCGTTTGATCGAGCGGATGGCTACCGGTTCGTCCAGTTCGCCTCTGCGGCACTTGAACTCGCAAGGATGGATGCAGATACGGCCGCATACGGCCGGAAAAGGATTCCTCTCCCGGATAATCTCTACGGCTTGTTCGTATTTACCAAGCGCAACAGCGGCAACATAGTTGGGCACATCAATTCCGGCCGGACAGGCGTGCTGGCAGGCGGAAATAACCATGGCGTCACAAGTTGCTCCCGCGCATCTGTGCTCCCTGATATGATCTTCGTATTCTTTAAGAAAATATTTCAAAGTGGAAAGCGCCGGTTTTGCACAACTTTGACCCAGGCCGCAAAGCGATGATTCTGTAATGGTGGCACCCAATTCCTTTATGGTTTGAATATCAGAACTTTGGCCCTCACCCCTGGTTATGCGTGTTAAGATTTCCAAAAGCTGAGTCGTGCCCAGTCTGCACGGTGCACACTTTCCGCAGGATTCCGATTGGGTGAAACTTAAGAAAAACCGGGCAATTTCAACCATGCAATTATTTTCGTCCAGTACTACCAGACCGCCGGAGCCCATGATGGCACCGATGCGCTGAATCGTATCGTAATCGACGGAAAGGTTTAAAAATTGCGCGGGGACGCAACCGCCTGAAGGCCCCCCCATCTGCACGGCTTTAAACTTTCTTCCCTTGGGAATGCCGCCGCCGATCCCAAAAATAATGTCCTTAACGGTTGTACCGATAGGCACTTCAACAAGTCCCGTATTGTTGACCTTGCCGGCCAAAGAAAATATCTTGGTGCCCTTGCTGTTTTCGGTACCTACTTGTCCATACCATTTGGCACCGTTTTTTATGATTAAGGGCACATTAGCCCAGGTCTCCACATTGTTGATGCAGGTGGGCTTTCCGTCCAGTCCGGACTGAGCGGGAAACGGCGGACGGGCTCTGGGCATGCCACGTTGGCCTTCAATGGAAGCCATCAGAGCGGTTTCCTCGCCGCACACAAAGGCCCCCGCCCCCATTTTCAAAGACAGGTCATAATTGAATCCGGTCCCAAGGATGTTCTCACCCAGCAGGCCCAGCTCTTGGGCTTGCTCAAGGGCTATGGTAAGGTGTTCAATTGCAATAGGATATTCTTCCCGGACATAAATATATCCATACTCAGCCCCGATAGCATAGGCACCGATCAGCATCCCTTCGAGGACCGCATGGGGGTCACCTTCCAATATGGCTCGATCCATAAAGGCACCCGGATCGCCTTCGTCGGCATTGCAGATAATATATTTGGGGCGCCCCCGGGACTGACGAGTGAATTTCCATTTGAGACCCGTCGGGAAACCGGCCCCCCCCCGGCCTCTCAGTTTAGCGTCGGTAACTTCCGCAATAACATCTTCAGGTGTCATTTTGGAGAGCATCTTGGCAACGGCCTGATATCCGCCGGCGGCGATATAATGATCGATGTGGGTGGGACTGATCCGTCCACAGTTGGCCAGCACCCTTCTTTCCTGTTTTTTGTAAAAAGGAATCTGATTGCGGTAAAAAACAGGGGCGCCCGTTACAGGATCCTTGTAGGCCAGCCGGTCAATTAGCCGGTTGTTTTTAAGTGTCATATCAACAATTTGCGAAGCATATTCCGGATCTACTTCCTGGTATTGAATGCCTAACGGCTCGATGGCCATAACAGGGGCCTTGGCGCAAAATCCATGACATCCGGTCGCCCTGATTTCCACCTCTTTCGACAGACCCTGTTTTTTGACCTCTTTTTCAACAGCTTCCATGACTTCGGAGGCACCATAAGCCCGGCAGCCGGTCATGCAGATCTGAACTTGCGTTTTTCTTTGAGCATCCCGGGCAAGTATTGTATTACGGAGCCATTCCAGTTGGCCGATGGATGAAAGTTTCTCCATACGCCTTATTCTTCCTCCTTATCCTTCCCGTACTGTGCCAGCAAACTGGTAACTTTGGCTGGAGCCAGTTTGCCGTAATAGGTGCGGTTGACCATCATGGCCGGAGCCACAAAACAAGCACCCAGGCAGGCCACTGTCTCTAAGGTAAATTTATAATCGGCGCTGGTCTCACCTTTTTCCAGGCCCAACTCATTTTGCATCAATCTTAAGATGTTCCTGCTCCCTTTCACATGGCAGGCGGTGCCCCGACAAATTTTTAGCACATATTTACCTTTGGGCTTCAACGAAAATCCGGCATAAAAGCTGATCACCCCCTGAACCTGGCTGGGAAACATTTGGAGTGCCTGAGCAATCGGTTCAATCGATTCCGGAGGGATGTAACCGAAGGTCTCCTGAATCTCCTGAAGCAGTGGTATCAGCGCCCATTTTTCTTTTTCATGTTTTGCAATCACGGCGGCAAGTTTATTCCAGTCTATTTCCTTAGGCTCCATGAATATTCCCCTTGTTCTTTATTTCATCCAGTATCCAGTATCCAGCATCCAGTATCCAGCATCCTGCATCCAGTATCCAGTATCCAGCAACCCGCATCATGTATCTTGATGCTCTATTTTTTCAACCTTGACCCCACACGTCTTCCATCCCGGTGAATCCGGCATGCCCAGCGGGGTCATTGCGATCAGATTCATGGCATCATTGCCGTTAAACGCCAGCGGGATAAATATTTGTCCCGGACCCAAGCAATGGTTTAATCTAATCTGCCTCTTTATCTCTCCATGCCGGGATGAGACCTTCACAGTGTCTTGGTCATTTATTTTCAACTTTTGGCCGTCTTGAGGTGATAATTCTATCTCCCCTGTTAAATCCAGCTTTAAGATACGATTCGAAGCACCTGTCCGGGCCCCGCTCCCGAAATGATAACGCACGCAACCGAGAATTGCCGTGAAAGGATAGTCTTGATCGGATAATTCGTCTGCACAGGAGACCACCGGAGAGAAAGAGATAACCGTTTTAGTTTTTGCGGCCTGATCGCCTTCACCTCGGCCGTCCACCGTTATCCAGGCGGTACGGGTATGCCTGTCCAGGTTTTCATACATGGGGACCAGCCGGCGAATTTCATCCTTTACATACCCAAGGGAAACATAATGTTTTTCATCCCCTAATTTTGAAGCCAAAAGTCCCAGAATCTCCCAATCCGGACGGGCGTCCCCCGGCGGTGTCACCACCGGGCCAAATGACTGAATTCTGCCTTCCATGTTCGTAAAGGAACCGCCTTTTTCAGCAAAGGCGGCACCCGGCAGCACCACATCTGCAATTTGAACTGTGGCGGTATTCAATATATCCTGCACCACAATGAAATCGAGCTTTTGAAGCGCTTTTTTAACCCGATCCGGCTGAGGAAGGCTGCAGAGGGGGTTTTCTCCCATAATGTACAACCCCTTAAGATTGCCCTTTTCAGCCGCTTCGATCATGCCGATCATATTGAGACCGCTTTCCGGCGATATTTCCGTCTGCCAGAGCTGCTCCCAACGTTTACGGTTGGAATCATTGTTAAGCAGCTGCCGGCCGGGAAGCGCATCAGGAACCGCCCCCATATCCTGAGCCCCGGTCTGATTGCTCTCTTTTGCCAGGACGTGGATGCCGGCCCCCTCCAACCCAAAGCTTCCGGTCATCAGCGCGAGGTTGATAACAGCTTCCATGGCCTGCATGCCACAGCTTTGCAGCAGGATTCCGCTTCCGATCACAAAGGCAATCTTTTTACCGTGCAGTAATTCGGCCGCTGCATTTAGATCGCCGGCATCTATGCCTGTCACACGGCTTACCTGTTGCAGTTTTAGAGAAGCAAGACCGCTGCTATATTGCTCGAATCCCTCGGTAAACTGTTTGATGTAAGCATCGTCGTGCCCCTTTTTCTCATACAGCAATGCTGCCAGACCGTTGATCAAGGCAACATAGTTAGGTTCCAAACCGGTGCCGGTCGAAAGATCGAGCCCGACGGATGAAAAATTAGTAAGGTCTGTCCGTCTCGAATCAGCCACCACTAAAGGAATACCTTTTTTGCAGGCCCTCTTCAGATAATAGCTCACCACCGGCGTCGAATGACCCGGATCTGCGCCCAGAACAAAAACGGCTTCGGCCTTTTCAAGCCAGGCAAGGGGGCTTGAGCGCCACAGCCCGCCGGTTCTTTTATCAAGCAGGTTCATGACCGGTCGCCCGGACAGGTAACCGCCGTTATCCACGTTGTTTGTGTTAAATAGAACCCGGGCGATTTTCTGAAAAAGATAATTCTCCTCATTGGTACATTTAGAGGAACCTAAGAAGGCCACGCTCTGCGGACCGTTTTGATTTTTTATCTCTTGAAGCCGGCCGGCGACGACCGCAATCGCCTCATCCCATGAGGCCGGAACCATTGTATTTTCAGCATCCGCGGTATCCTGCCGGATCAGGGGTTGGGACAATCGATCAGCGCTATTCAGAAAGTCATGCGCAAAGTGTCCCCGGACGCAGAGGGTTGCCCCGTTGACAGTATCCTGCCGCTTTGAAGGATTCACTTCCACAATCCTGTTAGCCGTATAACCCATGGCCAGATTGCAGCCCACGCCGCAAAATCCGCAGATAGAGAGAGCTTCGAACTCGGGAGTCGCCAGGTAACTTTTACTATTTTGAGACAATGCGCCGGTAGGACACATGGACAGGCATGTACCGCAGAATGTACAGTTCGACTGCTCCAAACCCCGATCATGCACCGTGGTGGGACGGGATTTAAAACCTCTGAGATTGTAGTCTATGGCACCCACCACTACCAGTTCATGGTCAGCCCGGATGCATTTCCCGCACAGGACACATTTACTTAAATCTCTGATAATAAAAGGGTTGGCCTGTTCCAGGGTTTTATAATTGGGCATGGGATACAGATTTGTTTCACCAATACCCAGTTGAGCGGCAAGCTGGCGCAACTGGCAGCGGTTACCTTTGCTGCAAACTATGCACGATTCGGGGTGTTCGGCAATCATCAGCCGGATGATATTTCGCCGGTTGGTTTTTATGCGCGGAGTGTCAGTTAAAATGGACATTTTCCGGGCAACAGGCGTAACGCATGCTGCCATAATACGACTTGTTTCTTCATCTTCGACTAAACAGAGACGGCAGGCCCCGAAGGGCTTTAGATCAGGATGATGGCAGAGCTTGGGAATCTTTATCCCCAGCTCTTGTGCAGCATTTAAAAGACTGGTTCCGGCTGAACATGTAATGGTTTTTCCGTCGATGGACAGAGTTATGCTTTCCAAGTAACTACCCCCCCTTTTTATATTTCAGACAGTCTTATTTCCCTTAAGCGAAGCGATCCTAAAGCGTAGCACTCTTCAAGCATAGCGGTCTTTTTTCTCAGGGATATCATAATCCTTATTGAGAAGATATTTCTATTATTTTGTCATTGCTTTTATTGCCGCTCAGCACATCAACCCCGGCGGGACATGCTGCTGGCTCAGAAGTGCGCGGCTCACTATATTCAATATCGTACTTTTTTAAATCCAGGCAGTTAGTTTCATAAATTTCTGTTGTCTCGGGAACCGGCAGGGCTGGCACTCTTTTTATCCTCTCGTAACCGGCCTTATCCCTTTCAGCCCGTGCTGATAATAGTCCCAGATTCTCAAATGTCTGTTTGCATGACCTCAGCATCCATAATAAAATCTCTATAAACCACACCAGCCCTGTATGAATAAAGGACCACCTTAGCTGCCGGCGGAGGAAGTTGTCTTTGGTCTTATGGATGTGCCACAACCTGCCCGGCCGGGCGTGGAAGCAAAGCTCCAGCCATTTGACAGCCATAAACATTTTCCAGGGCGAAAGGTGGGGTTGCGCCAGAATCTGGTGGCGGTAATCCCACTTGCTCAAATCAGGTTGAACCACCGAACGGCCGTTGACCTGGCGGCCAAATGCGGTCCAGCTGTGAGGCGTAACGTGGGTGACGTTCACAAAATCACCGTCATAGTAGATCAGCTGCTTGATCGCCGTCCAGAAGCTTTTCCAGGTTTCATCTTTCAAGCCGACGACATGGGCCACTATCGAAAAAATCCCATACTGCTTAAGCAAACGGCATGCTTCCAGATCC
>NZ_JAZFTO010000114.1:0-11317 GCF_036446775.1 Candidatus Desulfatibia sp. | reverse complement strand
AAATACAGGAGGCGAAAAGAATTGGTTTCAACATCAAAAGACAAAAAGGAGATGATAGAGCGGTTTAAGCTGCATGAAGCCGATACCGGTTCACCGGAGGTACAGGTCGGGCTTTTAACACAACGTATTTCGTATCTTACGGAGCATCTGAAGGTTCATAAAAAGGATCATCATTCCCGCAGAGGTTTGCTGATTTTAGTCGGCAGACGGCGCCGGCTTTTGAACTACGTTAAAAACAAGGATGTAAAACGATACAGGACCGTCATCGAAGCCCTGGGATTGAGGAGATAGGTCCCTTTCTATACCGGGTTTACCGGCCGAGGGTTTTAACACGCTCTAGACGCCAAATGTTTATAATATCCGACTCGGAAATGTATGCTTCACAAAACAATACCAGGCTGCTGCCTGGTATTGTTTGTCTTACCGCCGGTGATTGTACCAGCCCTTTTTATTTTAATTTTACCATTAGTTAGCTTAAAATCATGTGATTTTTTGAATAGCTGTATTTGAAATTGCCTTCCTCTTAGGAGATAAATATGGAGACTGTACTTAAAGCAGAAGTCGGAGGGAGACCTCTGAGTATCGAGACCGGAAAAGTTGCCAAGCAGTCGTCCGGCTCGGTTATGGTTAAATATGGCGACACCATCGTATTAGTAACGGTGGTATCGACCAAAGAAGAACGTGCGATAGATTTTTTGCCGCTAACTGTTGAATACCAGGAAAAAATTTATGCAGCAGGCCGGATACCGGGAAATTATTTCAGACGTGAAATCGGAAGACCCTCAGAAAAAGAGACATTAACAGCCCGTCTCATCGACCGTCCTATTCGACCGCTCTTCCCCAAAGAGTACCGCTATGAAACTCAAATGATTGCAACGGTGCTCTCCATGGACCAGGAAAACGAGCCCGATATTTTAGCGATGATCGGGGCATCGGCTGCGCTCGAAATATCGGATATTCCGTTTGCAGGACCCATCGCATCGGTACGTGTCGGCCGGCTGGACGGTCAATTCACAATCAATCCGACCATCGACGAATGGGAGCAATCTGATATCAACATTATTGTTGCCGGTTCAAAAAGCGGTGTGATCATGGTAGAAGGCGGCGGCGACATCGTCACTGAAGCTGATATATTGGAAGCCATTTTTTTCGGCCACAAAGAGATGCAGCCGATCATAGAGCTGCAGGCAAAACTCAGAGAGACCCACGGCGTGCCCAAACGCCCCTTTGTTCCACCTGCAAGGGATGAGGAACTGGCTGGTAAAATTGAGATGGAAGCATCTTTGCGGATATCCGAAGCCCTGCTGATCCCCCCAAAAGTAGAACGCAGCGCGGCGCTTCACAATATCAAAGTTGATATAATCGAAAAGTTGGGCCCGGACTACGCTGATCGAACCGGTGAAATAAACGCCATACTGAAAGAGTTAAACAGAAAAATAATGCGAGATCTTGTCCTTAAAGAAGGTCGTCGAATCGATAACAGAAAATTTGACGAAATCAGGCCCATCGCTTGCGAGACCGGCCTTCTGCCCAGAACTCACGGGAGTGCTCTCTTTACACGGGGAGAAACCCAGGTCTTAGGTGTGCTGACCCTTGGCTCGGGACAGGATGAGCAGCGGGTGGAAACGTTATTAGGCGAAGAGTACCGGCCCTTTATGCTCCATTACAATTTTCCGCCCTATTCGGTGGGAGAAGCAAGGCGGTTCATGGGGCCCAGCCGCAGGGACATCGGGCATGGCGGGCTTTCAACCAGAGCCATAGAAAAAGTTCTGCCGCCCAAGGAAGATTTCGACTATACCATTCGGATCGTCTCAGAGGTCTTGGAATCAAACGGGTCTTCATCCATGGGAACCGTATGTTCAGGTATCCTGGCGCTTATGGACGGAGGGGTTCCCATAAAAGCCCCGGTTTCAGGCATCGCCATGGGTCTTGTAGAAGAAAAAGACCAAGTCGTGATCCTTTCTGATATCTTAGGAGATGAAGATCACACCGGAGATATGGATTTCAAGGTCGCCGGCACCAAAGACGGCATCACTTCACTGCAGATGGATATTAAAATCCATGAACTTTCCAGGGATATTATGGAAAAGGCGCTGGAACAGGCCCGCGTCGGTCGGATTCATATTCTAGACAAGATGCTGGAAGCTCTGCCGGAACCGCGCGAACAAATCTCTCCTTATGCACCCAAGATAATTACCATCAAGATCAATCCTGACAAGATCCGTGAAATCATTGGCCCCGGAGGCAAAGTAATCCGGTCGATTCAAAGTGAAACCAATACAAAAATTGAAATCGACGACTCGGGCATGGTCAAAATCGCCGCCTTTTCCCAAGCAGAAGGCGATGCGGCCTTAAAATTGGTCAATGAAATTGTAGCGGAACCCGAAGAGGGCCAAATTTACGAAGGGACGGTGGTAAAAATTATGGATTTCGGGGCCTTTGTCCAAATAACGCCCGGTACGGACGGACTTGTGCATATTTCGCAACTGGCCCCATACCGCGTCAAAAAAGTTTCAGACATCGTCAAAGAAGGAGACCGTATTAGAGTCAAGGTGCTCGAAGTCGGCAGGGACGGAAAGATCCGCCTGAGTCACAAGGCTGTTCTGGAAGAAGAAAGAACCAAATAAAAATGGGTACGACCGTCAATAAAACCATCCTTAAAAATGGTATTCGGATTGTTACCAAAAAGATGCCCCATGTCCGGTCGACATCAATGGGAGTGTGGCTAAATGTCGGTGCCCGGGACGAATCAGAGACTGAAAGCGGGCTGTCGCACTTTATTGAGCATATGATTTTCAAGGGCACCGCGAAACGGACGGCATTTCAAATCGCCAAGGAATTTGATGCCATCGGAGGCCAGACCAACGCTTTTACCAGCCTGGAGAATACCTGTTACCACGCCAAAGTATTGGACACCCACCTTGAGACCATCGTGGACATTCTTGCTGATATTTTTTTAAACTCTGTATTTGATGCCAAAGAGATTGAAAACGAGCGGGCCGTTATTCTTCAGGAAATCGGGATGGTTGAAGACAATCCAGACGAGTATGTTCACATCCTTACGGGAAATCATTTTTGGGGTGAAAATTCTTTGGGGCGATCGATTCTGGGGCCTCGTGAAAATATTGTTCGTTTTGATGCCGATACCATCAAGAAGTTTTTTCACCGTTTTTATCAGCCTGAACGCATTGTCATCTCCGCTGCCGGGAGCTTGGAGCATGAGCGCTTTGTTGCCCTGGTCGGACCGGCATTTGAATCCGTTCGGCCGGGCAACGGTATCTCCCAACGCATTACACCGGATGCGCATCCCTTGATCAACTTGCATTACAGAGATTTGGAGCAGGTCCATATCTGTCTGGGAACAAAGGGAATATCAATTACCGACCCCCAGCGTTATGCCTACTCCCTGATGAATACCCTTCTGGGGGGTAACATGAGTTCAAGGCTTTTTCAGGAAATACGTGAACGCAGGGGACTGGCCTATTCAGTCTACTCATTCATATCATCTTATGTAGACACCGGCATGTTCGGAGCTTATGTGGGCGTTAATCCCAAAAACGCACATGAATCGATCGAGCTGCTTTTAAAGGAGATAAGGAAACTTAAAGAGATACGCGTCGGTTCAAACGAACTGATAAAAGCCAAGGAATTCACGAAAGGCAACCTTCTCTTGGCTTCAGAGAATAACGACAACCAGATGGTTCGCCTGGCACAGAACGAGACCCATTTTGGACGTTTTGTTTCCTTGCAGGAGGTTGTGGACAAAGTTGAAGCGGTTAGCGCAGATGAAATCCTGGAACTGGCTGAAAGTCTTTTCCAGGACAATCGGTTTGCCCTGACAATGCTCGGACCGGTCAGCGATAAAGACGCATATAACGATATACTAGATTTATAGCGATGCTTGATACTGGATACTCGATACTGGATATTTTTAAAAGCATCCAGCATCCAGAAACCAGCATCCAGAAACCAGCATCCAGTATCGAGCATTATGGATAATACCCCTACCATTAAATTTATGCGCTTAAAACCGGAGTCGGACGCCGACATACCCCTGCCTCGCTACATGACACCCCGGGCGGCAGGGATGGACATATGTGCGGCCATTGCAAAGGATTTTGTGCTTAAAAAAGGGGCCATAGCGCTGATTCCCACCGGGTTTGCCGTTGCCATCCCCGAGGGCTATGAAGCTCAGATTCGCCCCCGCAGCGGATTGGCCGTAAAACACGGTATCGGTCTTATTAATTCTCCCGGAACCATCGACGCAGACTATCGCGGTGAAGTCAAGCTTGCGGTAATAAACCTTGGCAAGGAAGATTATACGTTTTCCCGGGGGGACCGCATCGCCCAGATGGTCATTAACAGGGTTTACCCGGCCCGCTTGAAAGTTGTGCAGCAACTCGATGAAACCGATCGCAACACCGGCGGTTTCGGGCATACGGGATCGTAAGGTGAAGGAAAGAGTAGAATCAAATAACGTGAGCACTCCACTTAGATCTTTAAAACGAAGTGCCCCTCAAGCGCAGCGCTCATCAAACGAAGTGCTCCTCAAGCGCAACGCTCCTCAAGCGACATTCGATTACAATCTTTCTGTTTGCATCCTGGCCAGCGGCAGCAGGGGCAACGCCATATTTATTTCCGACGGCTTGACTTCGATACTCATTGATGCCGGTCTTTCTGGAATCGAAATTGAACGCCGGATGCAATCAAAGGGACTTTGTCCGCAAGATCTTGATGCCATCCTGGTCTCCCACGAGCATACCGACCACATACAGGGTGTGGGGGTTCTTTCACGCCGCTTTAACCTGCCGGTTTATATTTCTCGCGGCACCAAAGAGACCGCGGCATCATATTTAGGTGATGTTTATGATTTCAAGAGATTTGAGTGCGGCACAACCTTCAAGATAGCTGACCTGACCATCCATCCCTTTTCACTGTCGCATGATGCCCAAGATCCGGCCGGTTTTACCATACTGCAAAACGGGACTAAAGTCGGCATCACCACCGATCTGGGCATCGCTACCGCCATGGTCAAGGAGCATCTTAAAGGCTGCTCTTTATTGATCCTGGAAGCCAACCACGATCCCGTCATGCTGATAGACGGTCCATATCCCTGGCCGGTGAAGCAGCGCATCCGGAGCAGGGCCGGTCACCTTTCCAATGAGGCCTCCGGAAACCTTTTAAAGGAAATTCAGCATGAACGCCTCCAGCACGTAGTGTTGGCGCATCTGAGCGAGACCAATAACACGCCTCAAAAAGCCCTCGATGAAGTCGGCCGGGCTCTAATCCATCCCAACACCAAACTCGACGTAGCGACGCAGGATGAATGCGGCGCGCTGATACATCTCAAGTAGCTTGAGTTAGCCACCCAAATCTAAAATCTGATCCGGCGAATTTACTTCCGCTTTATTTTTACAATCCAAGGCCATGGCCCTTTCAGTTCGTATTCCCACTCAAACTTTCCTTTCTGCTTTTTCTCAAAATAATCATGCAGCGGCCTGGGGTCATGGTCATTTATAATCCTTAGAACCTCTCCTGATTTTAATGTATTCCATTTCAGAAAGATCTTTTCAGGTCTCTCAGGAGGAGGCGTCGATATTAAGTCTAAAGTTTCAATTTTGTGGTTCATTTTTCCATGTCCTTCTTGTGATTCAGGTATTATCCCTTGGCCATAAAGTACACAATCCTTAGTTCAGACCTCTTTATTTACCTTATATTAATGACCGTAGACCTTTATATACCATGGGATTGCAAATAAATTGGACATCAGATCGGTCTAGGTTATAAGGTTCCGGGTTCCCGGTTCAGGGTTAAGCGCTACGCGCTTTTTTCCTTAACAATTGATTCCATAGGGGTAATACACGAGGCGGCCGACCTCTGAACCTTTGAACGTTGAACCTTTGAACCCAACTTTTTGATTAGAGATGGAGCGGTTTGTCCAAAACTTCACCACATCATCTATCATTATTTACGAGATCTGTAGTTACAGGTTCGTACAACTTTTTATCTTATTACAATTATTTAATCTTTTTTATATACAATTTGTAACAGTCCTCGTCCTCTTCCACGCCCATAAATTCCTGGCCGCATCTTTTACACCATTCCGGTATGTCCTCCAGCGCCCCGTCATAGTCCGTCAACACTTCTAAAATCTGTCCTTTTTTCAGACATTTAAGTCTGTCACCAGGCTCTAATAGATGCATTGGACAAGAACGGCATACCAAGTCCAGCGTATCATCTGAAGGCTGGTTCTTAACAAATTTCATCTCATACCCCTTTCACCGTTTGGTTCTTCAGGATTGCCCGGCACCCTTGGGGTTAACGTTTATTTTACTAAAAGAACTTCACGTGCTGTTTGACGTCCGCTTGCGGTCAAAAGGTTTTTATCGATATCTATTGAGAGAGCTTCGATATCTATTGGATTCTCTTTCTGCTTTTCCTCGAGGGTTGCGATAAGATTCGCATCATATACAACCTTAAAATTTAAGCTTTCACCAGGTCCGTGATGATGGTAATGCCCGACGATGTCGCAAACCTCATCGATCAGTTCTTCCTTGGCGCCCAGCTTGGTCATGATCGACTTGGCGATATCCGACCCTTCCTTTTCCCGGTATTTGGGAGCCGTGCTCTTGTATTTGCGCTCTGCTTCACGAATGCCGATGTCATGCAGATAGGCCACCGCCAGTATCACCGCCAGGTTGCCCTTTTCGCTCTTGCCGATGCGTTCGGCATGGCGCGCCACCCGCGTGGCATGCCCGATGCGCTTAAAATCTGTGTGGAAATAGCGCTTCATTTCTACCGCGATTCGATCCTTTAACAGATCGTCTCTCTGAGCCACGGCTTCCGGCGGCAGGTCTCCGATACACTGCTCGGCATACTGACAGTATGAAGCACACCCGAAATCCATGTCCGGATTGGCGAACCTGTGGCCGCATTTTTCGCATTTGCGGGCGGTATCGTCTTTAAAAAATTCGACTGTATGCCCGCATTCAGGACACTTGGCATCAAAAATCGCCCCAGGTTTCCAGTAGCGGCTGTCCTGTCCAGGGCATTTCATTGCAGCTCCTCCATTTTTGATGAATTCATAGTTGAATCAAAAACCTTACTTTACTTTATCGATAGTGGTTTCGTCCAGCATCATATCGAATTGTTCGGTAATGTTGCTCCAGCGATGGTGAAGACCACACGACCCATCGCATTTTTTAAGACCTAATAAGCAGTCTTTGTGGTCGCCGAGCTGCATAAAAAGGTCAACGACTTCTCGGACACAGATTTCTGATTTAGGCCTGGTCATAACAAATCCGCCGTTGCGACCCCGGATGGATCGAATCAAGCCTGCCTGAGCCAGACGATTTAGAATTTTTGACAGAAAGTTTACCGGGATTTGCATTTCCTCCGCAATAGTGCGAGATAGCAACGGTTTTTCATCTTCCTGCTGTGACGCAATATAACTCATAGCCCGTATTGCATATATACCCGTTTGAGACAGCACTTTTTAATCCTCCTTTAACGGACATTCATATTTAAATTAATATATCTTCATCTGTTTGTCAATTTTTCTATTAATTTACTATTGATCTCTGCACCGGATTCAGATCAACCGAAACATGCTGCTTCTGATAAAAATGCGACCGAGTTCTGTAATGACCGGACTGTGCGTGACGACAGGCAACTACTAGGCGTGCCCGGATTTAATCAGTTTTCCCCAACTATCGAAAAGGTACCGTTGGATGGATGATTTCAGGTGAGTTGATGGTTCGCAGTCTGGCGCGAAATTCGTGTTCGGTTACTGAACTTTTCCAGTGCCCGGTAATTCCGGTGGTATACACCACCGTGATATAAATTCCGATAATGACGATACCCAGTTTGGCCGTACTCCAACCATTTTTGCCTGTGCCTATGGTTTTAAACTCCAGCGTATTTTCAACCGGACAGACCAGCGTACATTCCATGCATCCGTTGCATTCCGGACTGATAATATAGCGCTTTTTATCCACCGGCAGATAATAGGGACACGCTTGCGAACAGCTTTTACAACTGATGCAGGTGTCGGGATTGCGTTGAATCCGTGTCGGGCTGAATACGGCCAGCAATCCCATCAGCGCTCCATAGGGGCACAGGTACCTGCACCAGACATTGCGTATAACGACCGATGATAGAACCAGAACGGTTAAAACGACCATTGATAAAATGGACATTTGGGTAAA
This sequence comes from Candidatus Desulfatibia sp., assembly GCF_036446775.1. Classification (NCBI taxonomy): domain Bacteria; kingdom Pseudomonadati; phylum Thermodesulfobacteriota; class Desulfobacteria; order Desulfobacterales; genus Candidatus Desulfatibia; species Candidatus Desulfatibia sp. The sequence continues at coordinate 3,110 of NZ_JAZFTO010000114.1, read as the reverse complement.
AAAATGGAGCATCTTGACATCGGATATTTTATAGTAAGGACTTTGCAGAAACCCTAAAATGGCAGGGCTGCTCATGGAAAATATCGTCTTTACAAAAAACCCCAACAGCAGGTATTTGAGACTGCGCAAAGGAAAATCCAACCAGCCGGGTAGCTTATAGTTTTTCCCGAAAAGGCTTCTTCCCAACTCCCAGAGCCATTCGGAAAGGGTTCCCACCGGGCAGAACCATCCGCAAAACGATTTGCGCAGCGCCAGGGAAATAAAACCTGCAAAGCCTAAGATCACCATGGCGGCCGGGTGAACCGGATCCCATACGCCGGTTTGGACAAACAGCTTCCATCCCATCAGCGCACCAATCGGAAGAAAGCCTTCAACACCCGGCGGCCTTAGTACGGTAACAGGCCCGTTGCCCGATGCCTGATGAACATAGATGTAAAACTGGATCCCTATTCCGATGGTTACGAGAAATACGGCCAGTTGAATCCAGTTTCGTTTTCCCCAGGCATGGGGTTTTTTCCTTTCCTCATTTTGTGGAACGGCTATCACGCGTCACATGTTCTGTTTATATTGATGATTGGGTAGACAGGCTTTCTCGAGAAAGTAATTGAACCACCTTTATTCTTAGAAGTTATAAACTCTTTTGTTATAAATTAAGACAGCTGCTTGTCATCACAGATATCTAAAACCGGACGAGTTGTTGCTGAATAATAAGCAATTAGCCCATAAAGTTACACCGCCTCTACCCTTACTATTTCTGGGATTACCTTTTTAATATGACTTTCTATGCCCTGTTTTAATGTCATCTGTGACATGGGGCACCCAGCACAGGCGCCGGTTAATCTGACCTTGACAGTACCATTTTCCACGCCAACCAACTCGACATCTCCACCGTCTGCCTGCAGAGACGGTCTGATATCTTTTAAGGCTTTTTCGATTTTTTTTCTCATTTTATTTCCTCCTCTCATAAGCTATAAAGATTAAAAATATTGATTTTGTAAAACCTTTGTAGATTCTACAAAGGTTATTAATTCCATAGAAAACCAAAGAAACGGTTTCATGAAAAGTATGGGTTAAGTGTTTATCTTCTCTCCGCAGCTCATACAAAAGTTTGCCGTAATGGGATTTTGGGTATCGCAATGGTTACATTGAATGTGTCTTTTTTGTTTTTTCTTTCTGACAGGTGCTTTTTCTGATTTGGGCTTTCCGAATTTTTTATCTTCATAATCCTTAATCGCTTGGGACAGCCCTTTAGCACCAAGGTTGGAACAGTGCATCTTTTCTTTCGGAAGACCGCCGAGGGCTTCTGCCACGATTTTGTTTGTTATCGATCTGGCTTCCTTTATAGTTTTCCCTATTGCCATTTCACTGACTTTACTCGATACGGCAATAGCCGCCACACACCCAAATGTCTTGAATTTTACGTCAGCGAGCCTGTCATTCTCTACTTTGATATAGAAAGTCATCATATCGCCGCATACAGGATTGCCTACTTCTCCTATTCCGTCAGCATCTTCTATGGTGCCGGCATTGCGCGGCTTTGTGAAATGTTCCATCACATTTTCTGTATACATTTGTTACCTTCCGGCAAAGCCTGAGTTCTTTGATTTCTTTTCCATGTGAAGCTTCTAAAATGAAGTTGCCGATATAGACATCTTGATCAGGCAACAGCCTTGCCCCTCCAAATCGGAGAGATCGAACGAAGTTTTTCAACCGCCAGGCAAAGTTTCTCCAGCGCATATTCAATCTCTTCAATCCGGTTACTGCTTTCGATTGTAAATACGATAGATCCCTGAGCAAGATCGGGTCGTATTCCGATAGCCACCAAAACCGGTGACGTTTTAAGTGCTTTGGAAGCACAAGCGGAACCCGTATTGGAATAGATGCCTTCCTGGTTAAGCATATAGATTAAGGCCTCTCCTTCAATGGCTTCAACGCAAAAACTTGCATGCCCGGGAAGTCTTTTTTCCGGGTGGCCGGTAAACTTAACTTGTTCAATCTGTTTAACAATACCCGCGACCAGAAGGTCTCTCAACCGGCGCACATGACTCACTTTACCGGGCAGCTCCTCCAAAGCAAGTTCCGAGGCTCGGCCAAGTCCGACTATGCCCGGAACGTTCTCGGTCCCGCCTCGCCGGCCGCTTTCCTGGATACCCCCATGAATCAGTGGCATTAGTCTTAAATTTTTTCTGAAATATAGTGCTCCAACTCCTTTTGTTGCGCTCAGCGAAACGCCGGAAAGACTTAACAAATCAACATTCAGCTTATTGACATCGACAGGTATGTTGCCGACCGTTGCAACCGCATCGGTATGAAAGATAATTTCTTTTTCTCTGCAAACAGCCGCAATTTCCGATATGGGTTCGATGGTCCCGATTTCATTATTGGCATGCATGATTGATACCAGGATCGTCTCGGGCCTAATCGCCTCGGACAGACGTTCCGGGTCCACTAATCCATCCTCGTCCACCGGCAGGAAAGTCACCTCAAAATCAAGCCTCTCTAAAAACCGTGCCGAGTTAAGTACGGAATTGTGCTCAATGGCAGAAACAATAATATGCTTACCCTTTTTTTGCCGGGCCAGTGCAGCACCTTTAACGGCCAGGTTGTTGGCTTCGGCTCCGGATGAAGTGAAGATAATTTCTTCGGCCCCGGCACCAATGAGTTCGGCCACTTTTGCTCTTTGTTTCTCTATGACCTGTTTGATTTTAAAACCCATGTCATTAACGGTGGAAGGGTTGCCATAGTTTTGTTCAAAATATGGAAGCATGGCCTCAATAACCTCTTTTCTCACCGGCGTTGCCGAGGCATGGTCCAAATAGGCGCCTTTCATATCCAGCTCCTTTATTTTACCTTTTTAATATAAATCTTATAGCAGTCTTCGGCTTCCTCTATGCCGACCAATTCCTGACCGTACTTTTAGTTCCTGCAATAATGCCTTAAATTGCTCTTTTCTATCTTCGCCGGGGGCCGTCCTTTTCACCAGGAGCGTCCATTCGTCGGGTCCCTCTTTCTCATAGGAAATCTCGAATTCGTTACGGGCATTTAATAAATAAACCAAAGGGAGGGGATTAAATTCCATAATAATCCGCAAGGTCTCATCCTTTTCCAGC
>NZ_JAZFTO010000113.1:0-20267 GCF_036446775.1 Candidatus Desulfatibia sp. | reverse complement strand
ACACTGCCGGGAATTTTAAAGGCATCGCTGGCCATGCCGGATATGCACTGGGGCTATGGGTTTCCCATCGGCGGGGTTGCGGCCTTTGACTGGGAATCAGGTATTATATCTCCGGGCGGAGTCGGCTATGACATAAACTGTGGTGTTCGTCTGGCAACAACCTCACTGACTGAAGAGGATATCAGACCGAAACTTGCAGATCTTGTCAATGCGCTTTTCAGGGGCATCCCTGCGGGTGTTGGCTCCAAGGGTTCTATCAATCTATCAATCAAGGAAGAAAAAAAGGTTCTTAAAATGGGCAGCCGGTGGGCTGTGCGCCAAGGTTTTGGCGAAGAATCGGATTTGGATCACACCGAAGATGGGGGCTGTATGACGAATGCCGACCCGGACGTGATCAGCAAGAGGGCCCTGGAGAGGGGGCGGAAGCAGCTTGGAACCCTGGGTTCCGGGAATCATTTCCTTGAAATCGGTGTGGTTGAAGCTGTTTATGAGCCCGAGGCTGCCCGCGTTTTCGGGCTGTTTGAGGGCCAGGTAACCCTGATGATTCATTCGGGTTCAAGGGGCTTGGGGTACCAGATTTGCGACGATTCTCTGGCCTTCATGTCGAAACATGTCAAGAAATTAGGGTTTGATTTGCCGGATCGACAGCTGGCCTGCGCCATGATTCAGTCAGAGGCGGGTCGGCGCTATTATAATGCCATGGCCTGTGCCGCCAATTATGCCTGGGCCAACCGGCAGATTATGATGCACATGTCCCGCGAGATTTTTTTAAGAGCGCTTGGTATCGGTCCCAGAGACCTTAATATGCAGCTGGTTTACGATGTGTGTCACAACATCGCTAAACAAGAAGAGCATGTTATCGATGGCAAAAGGCAGATAGTCTGTGTTCACAGAAAAGGAGCGACCAGATCTTTCCCGCCGGAACACGATGCGTTGAATGATGAATATCGCCGGGTGGGACAGCCGGTTATCATACCGGGAGACATGGGCACGGCTTCTTATGTTCTGGTCGGCACCCAAAAAGCCATGGAAGAGACTTTCGGCTCGACCTGTCATGGTGCCGGGCGTGTTTTGAGCCGCAAAGCTGCCAAAAAGGCCAGTAAGGGCCGGGCCATTCATCGAGAACTAGAGAACAAGGGAATCCTGGTTAAGTGGACCGGCAGATCCACTCTGGCAGAAGAAATGCCTGAAGCCTACAAGGATGTCTCTCAAGTTGTTGAGGTGGTTCATGGTGCGGGGATCTCGTTAAAGGTGGCAAAATTGCGACCTATAGGGGTGGTAAAAGGCTAACCCGCATTGCTCATGCCTCTTTATAATAGCGGGTTTTTATTCGACATGTTCTCAAGCACTTGGTTGACTTGAGCAGCGTTCATGGCGCCCATATCGAGCAAAATCTCCCCGATTAGTCTGTGCTTTTTTGCCGCTACATTCTCATCAAACTGAGCCTCTAAAGCTTTGGAAACTTGCTCTGGTGTAGCAAATCCTTTTTTTACCGCCATAAAGCCAAACCTATACGTAAGATATTCATTACCCATCTTAGCCTCCGGTTATTGTTTCTATGATCCCCGTATAGACAAGCTCGTCATGGGAATCTTGATTTTTTTGATCTTTTTCTTTTGTTGCAGGAATACATTTTTTCAATCTTTTAATTTCTTGTTGGGCTTCAATCAGATTTTCATTGGATAAACGTAAGCGAATTGATATATACTCAGCCATAATTTTATATAATAATGTTAATAAGCTTGCGGCTTCATCATCAGATTCAAGCCTATGCTTTGCGGCTGTGTCAACCGCCAGACAGGTTGTGTTGCCTTCCGCGTGTATGGATGTTGATCTGCTTAACCCATCTATCATTCTCATTTCACCAAAAACTTCACCCGCATTATCAATAGTGCAAATAAGAACCCCATTTTTTGAAATTCGTATTTTGCCTGAAAGTAGAAAATAAAGCCATCGATCCGTGGCACCTTCCTGAATGATAATTTCTCCGTCCGCATATTGTCTTATTTTGCTCAGTTTCAACAGCTTGGCGAGATCCGTGGTTTCAAAACTCTTTAAAGCCGGGATTGTGCAAAGCTGCCGAATGTTTTTTATATCATCTTTCAAGTATTTCGATTCAATCATGATACTTTTTACACTCCCAAACCAACACCCAGCCTTTTAGGTTTTAGTCTTGCTCCGGGCAAAAACTTTTTCCCGGAAAGAATCAGTATAATTTCTCGCCCTAATTGATCGAAAGTCTATGATTCCATGTGCCTTAATCTTGCTTATGGTCAACCAGGGAATAATTATAGGGCTTTAAATAATATATCGACATTACAAAAAAATACTTTAGTTTGATAATTTCTTGCAGCGTATTACAGAGAGTTTCAATTTTTGGTGGGTGTATTAGAAGCAAAGTCCAAGGCAGGCAGGTTGATGATCTTTAGGCTTAAAAAGAAAATTTTTGTGGGGCGGGGTGATGCCGGGCTTGTTCGCCGGCCGGCTCGGCCGGGTTAGGGTGTTGCTGCACGACCAGTTTGTTTTGGGAAAGGGCGGGGTCCGGTATAATGCGAATATGCTTGATTTGAAATTTTCTTTTTAGAATTTCAATGTTTTGATTGTTCAAGCCTCTCATTTTAGAGATATTGCGCGGATGAACTTTTAGAGTAATGGTGTCATGGTTGCTTTTTTCAGACTTTATGGCAGCCGCGGCCCTGTCCAGAAAGATCTCTGAATGAACCAGATGTCCGAAGGCCGGATGATAGGGGCCGGCCAGAATTGTTGATCCTTCTGCCAAGTCTCCCGAAACCTGAAGCCCCATGCGGATGACCGGAATTTTATTGTTTATAAACATAAGATAAAGATTTTTCACAATAATTACACATCGTTCTAGAGGCCAGGGTGTGTATTCTCCTTGCCGATACAATGCAGCCAGAGGGCTGTTTTCCAGCACGGCCGTAGGATAAATTCTTACAAAATCAGGGCCAAGACCAGCCATTCTGCGGCCCGTGGCAAGAGATTTGGTTTCATCATCACCGGGCAAGCCCACCATCATCTGCAGGCCGATTTCATATTTGTGAGCCTGGAGGAGCTCCACCGCCTTTTCGGTGTCAAGAGCGGTGTGTCCCCGGTTGGCAGCGGCCAGCACCTGGTCGTCCATGGATTGGACGCCCAGCTCTATGGTTGCAACCGGATACTGTTTGATGACATCCAGCCGCTGAATGTCGATGGTGTCCGGTCTGGTAGAGAACCGGATGCTGTCGATCAGTCCGTCCTTGACGAACCTGGCGGCTTCGTGCAGCAGGCGCATGATATCATCTGTTTTCAGCCCTAGAAAATTGCCGCCGTAAAAAGCGATCTGAACCGGATGCCTCTGTTTTCCTTTATATTTTATATAGTTATTTATCCACGAGCGCAGTCTTTTAGTGGACGGCAAATTCTTTTTGACACTGGTTATCGCAATCTGGTTACAGAAAAGGCAGCGGTGCGGACACCCTTGGTGGGGTAAAAACACAGGAATGATAAATGGACGGGTGCGACTCGACTGAGCTCGCCGAAGTCCGGATGCTGGATGCTGGATGCTGGATTTCTGGATACTACTTGGCGGGACACTTTGTCCGGCATCCTTTAGAATGTAGTTTTTCATGCAAATCTTTAATGATGTTTTTAAGATTTTCAAGTATCAAGAAACAAGCATCCAGTATCAAGTGCCGGCTTTTAACATTTCAAGAGCCTGGCGCGCAGCATCCTGTTCAGCGGTCTTTTTGCTTTTTCCAACGCCTTCAGCATGGAGCTGTTGCAGTTGCAGCCGCACCCGGAAGGTCTTATCGTGATCCGGTCCGCTTTCGTGGATAACGGTATAAATCGGCATCTCTTGTTGTGTTACCTGGACGAATTCCTGAACCTGGCTTTTGTAATCATAGTTTGCCATGGGGGCTGTTACAGATTCAATCAGAGGTGAAAAGTGCCGGTCGATGGTCTTGAATGCGGCATCAAAACCACCATCCAGATATAGGGCCGCCATTACGGCTTCAAAGGCGTCAGCTAATATGGAATTCTTTTCCCGGCCGTTTGTCTGGATTTCTCCCTTGCCAAGTTGCAGATATGAACCAAGGTTGATGCTGCGGGCAATCGTGGCCAGCTGAGCTTCATTCACCAGGTTGGCACGCATCCTGGACAAATCTCCCTCATTAGAGTCCGGATGGCGCTGCATGAGTATGTCTCCTATAACGAGATTTAAAACCGCATCACCCAGGAACTCTAGTCGCTCATTATCCCGCATGCCGGTATCGGCTTGTTCATTTACAAAAGAACTGTGCCTCAGAGATTCGTCTAAAAAGCATGTATTTTTAAATTCATACAAAAGTTTACGCTGCAGTTCAGCATGGTCGGCGTTTAACATTTATAGTCCCTTCGAGGCTTTCGAAAGATGAATGTGACTTTTTACGAATTGATTATAGGCCGACTAGTTTTTCATAGATGGCGTAAGGGATGGAAAGATTTCCTTTCCCCGACCCCATTTGTATTTCCGGCTTTAAAGAACCGTGAAAGTCAGTACCACCTGTCATTAATAAACGGCGACGATTGGCAATCTTGGCATAGTGAGCGGTTTTTTCCGGTGAATGTTCCGGATAATAGACCTCCAGCCCCTGCAGACCCATTTCCATTAAAGTGATAACAAGATCTTCAAGGATTTTATCATTCTGTGTCTGGACAAGAAATGGATGCGCCAGTACCGGAACGCCGCCGGCAGCCAGGATAATTTCGATAGCTTTGGCACAGTCAAGCCGGTATTTATCAACATACGCCGGCTTACCTTGGCTTAAGTATCTGTCAAAGGCCTCATTAATCGATTTTACATAACCTTTTTTTAGCATGACCTGCGCAATGTGAGGTCTTCCAAGTTGACATTCCCCGGCTTCTTTCTGAACCTGGGTTAAGGTAATGTTGAGGCCCAGTTCGTTGAGGATCTTTAAAATGCGCGGATTACGGTTTTTTCTGGCCCGCTGAAGCTCACTACAGGTATGATTCAAAAGGGTATTGTCAGGGTCGATGGAATAGCCCAGAAAATGAAAACTTCCCAGATTAGAAAAAGTCGGCGGCGGCAGGACGCTGATTTCAACACCGGGTAAAAATTTTAAAGAAGGAGGAATCCCCTGCGCAAGTGCCTCCTTTACGCCGGCCATGGTGTCATGATCTGTAATGGCAATAGCTCCAAGGTTAAGTTGGTGAGCTAAGCGGAGGATTTCTAAGGGCGATAGAGTTCCATCTGAAGCGGTAGAGTGTATGTGAAGGTCGATTTTCAGATTTTCTTTATAATCCAAGGGCTTTCTCAAAAGCCTCTTCTTTGGTTTTGCAGTCAATACATTGAGTGGTTACAGGCCTTGCTTTAAGGCGTTTTATTGAAATATCATCATCGCATTTTTCACAGCGTCCGAAAGTCTGGTTTTCAATGCGCTCAAGAGCTTGCTTAATCTTTTTGATCAGCTTGCTCTCACGGCCCCTTATCCGCAGCATAAAATTACGGTCAGATTCTAAGGAAGCCCGGTCGGTCGGGTCCGGAAAATTCTCTTTGGGAGCGGTCATGCCTGAGACAGTATCACCGGCCTGGGCTAAAAGCTCTGCCAGGCGGTTAGTTAGAAATTCTTTAAAGTATTTGATATCTTTCTTTTTCATGATCAGATCTTTAACAGCTATTATAGCTCATCTATTTTTACTGAAGCGATAATATTACATCACAAGAATCGCTATGTAAAGAAAAAGATGCAAGTCAGGTGGTTTCTTTAAAAAATTGTTCCAGACGCCGCATGCTGCTGATGTTATAAATTTTGCAAGGATAATCCTTGGGCAAAATCTTCTTTAATAAACCGGCCAGTACCCTGCCCGGACCGACTTCGACAAAGTATTCCACCCGACCCTCTATCAGCTTACACATGGCATCATACCATTTGACGGGGCGGCAAAGTTGCTGGGCCATTAGCGTTTTAATTTCATCGGGATTGTCAGCATAATCGCCCGTAACGTTCATAATAACGGGCCTTTGCGGAGCGCTAAACGCAAACGTGTTCAGAAAATCTGTGAATTCATCTTGGGCGCCTTTAATCAAATCGCTGTGCCAGGCTCCGCTCACTTTTAAAGGTATGGCTCGCGCGCCTTGTGATACTGCCAGCGATGCAGCTTTCTTGACCGGATCCGGTGCACCTGTAATAACAATCTGACGCTCGGCGTTGTGGTTGGCTACGGCAATGACACCGTCCGGTTGAGCCTCGACGACTAGCTGTCGAACAGTATCGATGGGCAGCCCGACAATAGCCTGCATAACTCCTAGATGTCTGGTCGATTCCCGATGCATGAGCCGGCCTCTTTGGTCGACAAGCTTGATCGTATCCAGCTTTGAAACAACGCCGGATGCACATAAGGCACTGTATTCGCCTAAACTGTGCCCGGCGGTTATATCAGGTTTTATACCTTCTTTTTCAAGGGCGGCCAGACCGGCAAGATTAACTGCCGTGATGGCCGGCTGCAGGTTGACTGTTGCGGTAAGATCTTCGAGGGGCCCATTAAAGCACAGCTTCGAGAGGTTTATCTTGGTAATTTCTTCTGCCATGTCGAAAATTTCTCTAACAAAATCGTATTCCTGGTAAAAGTCCCGGCCCATACCAACAGCCTGAGATCCCTGGCCGGGAAATAAAAACACGGTTTTTTTCAAGGCAGCCTCCCATTTCAAGTTATAGGTGAGCAGTCCCAAGTGAGGATGTTTTTAACCCGCAACTCGCAACCCGTAACCCGTAACAGCTTTTCAATTTATTCATCCAGTCCAAAAAGTTTCCTTGTGATATCAAGGTATTCATGTCTTTCCCCATGGCTTTCATTGCTTTTAAGCAAGCGGGTCGGGTCATGCAGGATTTTATTGATCATGGCGTTCGCCATCCTTGTAATAGCCTGGCGATCTTGATCCGACAAATGGCTCAAAGACTGCAGGGTTTTTTTGATTTCCGTTTTTGCAATGGAATCCATTTTGTCCCTCAATGCGACGATAGTGGGAACCACGTCCAGGCTCTCATACCACTGCCGGAAATGAATTACAGACTCATCGACGATTCTTTCCCCTTTAATAGCTTCGCGGTCGCGCTCTTCAATATTTTCTTTGATGATCCCTTGTAAGTCATCGATATCATAAACATAAGAATTGGTCAGCCGATTTATGGCGGGATCGATATCGCGCGGCACGGCAATATCAATAAAGAAAAGAGGGCGGTTGCGCCGGATGCGCATGATTCCTTTGACTTGATCACGGGTGATAATAAAATCAGGTGATCCTGTTGAGCTGATGATAATATCCACAAGCTGAAGGCAATCTATGATTTCTTCAAATCGAACGGCCTGGCCGTTAAATTTTTGAGCCAGCTTTACCCCACGCTCAAAAGTTCTGTTGGCAACCAAGATATCCCCGGGTTTGTTGCGAAGCAGGTGTTCCACGGCCAGTTCAGCCATTTCGCCTGCGCCGATGAGCAGCGCCTTTTTGCCTGCCAGCGAACCGAATATTTTTTTGCCTAATTCGATAGCGGCATAACTTATCGATACGGCATGGTCTCCGATGCCGGTTTCAGAGCGAACACGCTTTGCTACAAAAAAAGTGCGATGCAGCAGTCGGTTTAAAAGAACACCGGAAGTCTTTTTTAAGGTGGCGGTATTATAAGCTTCTTTGATTTGTCCCAGGATCTGTGGTTCTCCCACCATCATTGAGTCGAGACTGGAGGCGACCCTGAAGATATGGCGCACAGCTTCATCACCGCAGAGGGTATAAAGAGCTTTTTCAAATTTAGCTACAGGCAGTTTTTTGGAATCAGACAAGTACGTTTTGGCGGTTTCCGTAGCACTGGTTTTGTTCCCGGTGGCCAGTAAAATTTCTACCCGGTTGCAGGTGGAAATAACCATCACTTCACTGATTGTCGGTGATGCTTTAAATGTTTCCAGGGCGGCAAGGGTCTCTTCATTCGAGAAAGCAAGGCATTCCCGGAGCTCGATTGGTGCTGTTTTGTGATTTATACCTAATAAAACAATCTCATCCATGATGCTTTACCAACGGGTAAATTCTCCGTGATGCCCCTTTAACAGGAAGTTGACACCCAAAAAAGTAAACAAAACGGCTGCAAAGCCGATAATGGCCATAATGGCCGCTCTGCGCCCGCGCCACCCAGCGATAAGGCGCTGATGGAGCAAAGCTGCATACAAAAGCCAGGTTATACCGGACCAGACCTCTTTGGGATCCCAGCTCCAGAATTTGCCCCAGACCGATTTGGCATACACGCCACCGGACACAAGGCCCACAGAGAGCATGGCAAAACCGGCGATAATACACCCATGCCCGGTGGAATCAAGCAGTTCCAAAGAAGGGAGGCGTCTGAAAAAAAAACCGTGCTTTTTGGTCTTGATGGCGTGTTCCTGGACGAGATATAAAAGCCCCACTCCGCAAGCCAGAGCAAATGAGGCTTCGCCGATAAACACCGCGATAATATGACCAATAAACCAGAGGTTGTTATAAATGTTTTCAACCTGCACCGGTTCCTTGGGCAGCCGGGATGCAAGCGCCATGACAAGGGTCAAAAGCGGGGCCGTATATATTCCTAGAATCTTAAGCTTGAATTTGTATTGAAAGACAAGAAAAACGCCGGCAATGGTCCAGCAGGCTAACGAGAGCGTTTCGAAAAGGTTTGTAACGGGAATATGACCGGACTGCATAAACCCGTATGCAAGCGCCACGGTATGCAGCAAAAAACCGGCGGCGAGCAAATAGTAGCCTGTTTGCTGAAGATAGTCTTTTTGCCGGAAAAGATAGCTAAAGTAACCGGCTGTGCTCAACAAGTAAAAAATGGTTGTAATCAGTATAATAATTTCCACTTATGACACCATTTGCGTGCGTTTTTCACGAGGTTCACTCGTGCATTAATGATTTGAACTGGTACCCTTTACCAAGAGTTTCAAACAGCAAAGCATCGATATCTTCGTATTGATGCGCTTTAATCATATCAACCAGACCACCGTTTATCAGCTGTTCAAAAAGATGCTTATGGGCCTTCGGCCGGTGGTCTTGGCGCAACAGTTTTTTGCGGACAGCGCCCATTAATTTTAGAAACTCGGCATGTTCGTTTCCGAAAACCTTTTCGAGATCCTTGCGCAGTTTTTTTGCAAAAGCAGGGCTTTGACCTGAAGTAGAGATAGCAATGATCAGATCCCCGCGGTTTACAATCGAAGGCAGAATAAAATTGCACACTTCAGGTCGATCCGCTACATTGCACAGCATGCCAAGGCTTTCGGCCTCTGTATGAATTTGCCGGTTCAACTCCTGGTTGTCAGTTGCACTGCAAACCAGGAACATGTTAGCCAGATCGGAAGATCGGAAAAAACGTTTTTTCAGTATTATTGAACCGTTATTAGCCAGTTCCTGCAAGCGTGCGCTTGCGGCCGGGCTGACGACGGTTACATGGGCCCCGCAGTTCAAAAGGGTGATTACCTTGCGCGTGCCGACAGAGCCCCCTCCCACCACTAAACAGGTGCGATTTTGTATGTCAAGACAGATTGGATAGTAGCGCATGCAACCTCAGAAGAAACAATGAAACTGGACCAAGTTTTCTCTGGCCCCAAAAAAGCATTTTCATATCAAAATAGCCACCCTAATCAAAAAACACAAGCAATATTCACGACATATTTGTTGTGTATATACGGCAAAAAGGCAACAAAATAGACTTTTGACCCCATGGGTTTGCTGACAGGAACAACTCGATCTTCAGCATTTTATTGCCGGACAGAATTTTGATGGTTTCTTCAAAAACTCCCCCAAAGATATCTCCTGTAAAAAAACACACAACGCAAAACCAACAACCCGCATCAAGGCTCATCGAGCCGTTCCTCAAGCCCCTTGGCAGACGTAGCTTCAGCGTAGGCGGCCAAGTACTTGCAGGGCGCTCCTCCACCAGCGCCACAGGCGCTACACTATACTAAGCATTGATATTTTTGATTTTTTCGTTTATGGTCAGGCAATAAAATCGTGTTACGATTTTATTCCAATAGCGGCAAAATGATTTTACGGCAAAGAGCAACAAAATAGAGAATAGCTAAATTGTACGACCCGGATTTTCACAATAATGCGACAACTTTTTCACTTTTACCGTATTTTTCAATTCAATATAAGCCGTAATTGTATTATTTTCTTAATAATATTAAAATGTTTCAAAATTTACCCAAAAAGTGCTATACGGCCCAAAAGCCGCATATCAGATACTATACGGCCTTTTAGCCGTATTTCACATTTCAATATGAAACACCTGTTGTAGCTAAGACACTGTATTGTTGATATTTATTAATTTTACAGCGGCCATTTGTCGTAATTAACTACGGCTATTAGGCCGTCTACTCTATGTTATAATCTGAAAAATGATAGAAATTGTTGAAGCAAATACAGATGATTTAATTGCAAAAGCAAAGGAGCTATTTCAAGAATATGCTGAATCATTAGGATTTGACTTATGCTTTCAAAACTTTGATCAAGAGCTGGCTGATTTTCCCGGTCAATATTCTCCACCTGTGGGGCGTCTATTTTTAGCTTTATCAGAAAATTAGCCTATAGGCTGTGTTGGCCTCCGATCTTTCGAAAAAGGCGTTTGTGAGATGAAGCGGCTATACGTGAGACCGGATTTCAGGGGAAAAAAGGCAGGCAGGCTGTTGGCGGAAGCTACTATCAAAGCAGGCAAAGTCGCAAATGGGGGTCAGGCCACGCTAACTGCCTGAATATTTGGAAAGAGAGCTCTAAAAATAGTCATTTTTTGGTCTTAAACATACCATTCTGGGTGCAAAATTGCAGGGCTAAGGATTTTTTTTGAAGCATGATTTAGCTTAAAAGGTTCTTTTGGGGATCAAAATGAGTCGTTTAAGACGATTTTAGGGCCTATTTTAGGCTTCTTTTACTGTTATTAGAGCCTGTTACCGTGGCCCGACCCCAGATGAGCCCAGATGAGGCAGATGACCAGATGACGGTAGATATGCTACAGCATCGCCCCTGAGCCTTGCAATTGAGCGCCTTAGTTGCATGGAATTTCCGGGCCAGCCATTCTGTTAAAGCCGGAATGTTCTTTGCATTGGAGCAAAACAAAAAAGAACATCGTTTCTGGAAAGGTATTCTTGAAAATGCAGGCTGAAGCTATTTGGCTATAATTCGATTTTCATGAGGTCCTCTGCCAGAATCAGCGGACCGGTATAGGTTTTACGGCATTGTTTTTCAATATCGGCATGCTCGCATTCGGGATAAAAGTGGGTCAGGATCAGTTTGCCGACATTGGCTCGGGTTGCTATTTCTCCGGCCAGAGACGGCGTCAGATGTCCTTGAACTTTGAGGTCGTCGGGGTTGGCCGCTTCACAGATCAGCAGATCCGCATCTTTGGAAAGCGCCACAAGGTTCTCGGAAAAATCCGTGTCGCCCGAATAGACGACCGTTTTTCCACCATCGCTGGTAATTCTGTAAGCGATACTGCCATCAATGTGTTCCACGGGGCTTGATTTAACTGTAAAATCATTGAAACTACAAGTATCGTCAGCGCTTTTGTCTAGCTCGACAATGCTGAATAGTTCCGGTTCGAGTTCTATCCAGCTTCCATAAACTTTTTTGAGGCCCTTATAAAAGGTCGAAAAACCCTCAGCAGCCACGAAGGTAATCGGGATTTGCCGACGGGCCGTACCCGAGTATTTGTTGGCAAACAGGAATGAAACCAGCTCACCGGTATGGTCCGGATGCAAGTGGCTGTAAAAAATATGCGAAATATCGAAAATCGTTGTTCCGGCTTCAAGCAGTCGTCGCATTGTGCCGGCACCGGAATCAAACAGCAGCAGATTGTCGTTAATTTGCATAAGTAACGCACACGAACTGCGCCGCAGGGAAGGGACGCATGAGCCCGAACCTAAGATGGTCACGATTATTTCGACACTTTGAGAAGTCATGGTTGATTCTGCTATTCCCCAAAACTATGTTTTGCCGGCTCTTTTTTCTACCTGCCTGATAATCCACTGCAGCACTTTTTTTTCATCCTGGTGGTCAACCAGCGGCTTTAAGTCTGCAATGGGAATCTCGGCACGCGCCATGCTTTTATGGCCGCCGCCGGAGCCGAGCAGGCCAAAGCTCTGTTGGGCCAATCTCCCGGCGTTTTTGCGAACCCCGTCGTTTCTGAAAACTAGAATCAGAGCTTTGTTATAAAAACCGGATACGATGCTCCAGCTGACAGAATCGATCCGCATGAAAAAGTCTGCGATAAGCACACATACATCCGGGTTTATTACCGGACCAAGATGAACAAATATCCTGCCTTTGCGCCTGCGCATATTAGCAAGAGCGATTTTAAAATATTTGAGGAAATCGAGCCTAAGCTCCGCCTGCTCGATTTTGCGGACAAGGTGGATATTGGCGTGTCGATAAAGAAACTGAAAGGCCCGTACATCTTCAATCTGCGTTTGCCGTTCAAAGTTACCCGTATCTGTTTTAATGGCATGAAACAGGCCGGTTGCCAACTTGGCCGAAGGTTTGATGCGGGCGGCCCTTAAATACTCGGTCAGTATGCTGGCGGTGGCGCCGTATTTGGGGCGGATATCCAGATAAGGTGCCCGGGCGCCGGTTTCGGGATGATGATCGATAATCACATCCGGATTCAATTTTTTAAAAACTTCATGATGCTCCGGCTGCGAATCGACGATTACAAAGCGGTTGAAGAGACTTACATCGATTTCATCGATGTGAACAAGAGCGACCCCCAGAAGCCGGATCATGGCCAGGTTGTCAGGGCGTTTGATGATGTTGATGTTGGATATGGTTACACTTGAGACTTTGCGCCACAACAATCTTTTAATTGCCTTGGCACTTGCAATGGCATCCGGATCCGCATTAATAACCACCAAAACATGGTCATCGCCCGCAAACTGATCGTAAAAGCGGCGCAATCTTTCAGCAGCAGATATTGTCATATAACGAAAAAAGTTGTTGCGATTTTAAGAATGAGAGACCTTTGAAAAACACTGATTTTTGTTTGAGTTTGACCCCAGAGGAATAGGCCCGCCCGGTGGAATCCTCCGAAGGAGGTCCGCAAGGCGGAATTCCATTGGGCAAGCATTCCACAGGGCAGGCGCACAGAAATCGGGCCTCCGGCTCGTAGAGGCGAGCCTACGCCTCGGAGAGCAAAAAGGGGCGTTTTGCAATAAAGGTCTCAATGATAATCCACCAGTTACGATATATTAGATTATCATTTTATGCAATCAGAAGTTTTTTCGATATATCCAGACAGTTGTGACGCTTTTAAGCGTTCATAAAGCTTTTTGGAGTTATTAATATCATTCATAAAAAAACAGTTTATCTTCTTGACAGTTACGAACAATATCTGCTATCTGGAATCTTCGTTGTTTTAAAAGAAACAGCCCCGCGACGACAAAAATTTAAGCAATTACAATTATTTATGGGACGGCAAGATGCCTGAAAAAAAAAAAAAGGTTTTCGATTATAACAGGGACCGTGCCTGGGCCGAAAACCTTTACGTTGTCACTCAACTCGGTCTTACAATGGCCGGCTGCATCGCTTTTTGTTTTTTTATCGGGCTGTACCTTGACAGATGGTTGGGAACAAAGGGTGTTTTCATAACCATATTTATTATTCTTGGTGTTATTGGTGGCGCCAACGTTGTGTATCGTCAGATTCTGGAGATAACTGAACAGAAAGAAGATGGCAAAACAAATTTCAACAATGGAATCGATTAGACAAACTCAGAAAAAATACTGCTCGAGAGCCATTACGGCGGCAATTTTTGCAGGCTTTTTTTTTATCCTGGCCGGCCAAAGCCCTCTTGGCAAGGGTTTGATTCTGGGGACGGTTTTCAGCATTGTAAATTTTATTTTAATGGGAGAGGCGATTCCACATAAGATAGGCAAGACAAAAGGAAAAATCTTTTCTCTATCCCTGGCCTCAATAGCAGTCAGATTTTTTTTGTTGGCGATACCGATTATTTTGGCCATAAAGTTTGAACAGTTTAATCTGTTTTCTTCAATAGTAGGGATCTTTATGATCCAGTTGGTGATATTTGCTGATCATGCCTTAACTATAATCTCGTCAATCCGCGAAAAACAGGTATAGAGCACCATCTATTATGAAAGAGCTAGGCAAACTGCATCAGTTGATCATCTCTTTTATGGGATATAAAATAGCCTTCAATCTTGAAGTTATAGCGATGACATGGATTGTCATTACGGTGCTGATTTTTTTTGGTTTTATGGCCAGCAAAAAAAGAGCGTTGCTCCCCGGGCCTCTGCAGGTTTTGGGGGAATTACTTGTATCAGCGCTTTACAAACTGACCGAAGATGCCCTGGACGAAGAAATGGCAAAAACATATGGACCTCTTATCATAGCACTATTTATGTTTCTGCTACTTAGTAACTGGTTGGGGATAATTCCTCACCTTGGTGAGCCCACCAAAGATCTTAACACACCCTTGAGTCTCGGAATCATGGGTTTTGTGATTGCCCATCATGCCGGGATAAAGTCAAAGGGCCTAAAGCAGTATCTTAAGGAATACTGCGAGCCGGTCTTTTTCATGGCGCCGCTGAATGTGATCGGGGAATTTGCAAAGATCGTTTCCATCTCCTTTCGTCTATTTGGCAACATCATGGGCGGTGCGATCATCATACTTGTTGTATCCTATCTGACGTACAGCATTATTGTCCCACCGTTTCTGTCTTTTTTCTTTGGGTGTTTCGTAGGAACCGTTCAGGCCTTTGTGTTCACCATGCTTACAGTCGTTTATATTTCAGTGCAGGTAAAATAACATATGGAATTTGAAGCTCAAACACTTGTAAGTATAGCTGCTTATGTTGGCGGCGGTTTTTGCATGGGGGTCGGCGCCGTCGGTGCGGCCATTGGTGAGGGGTATACCGCCGCGGAAGCCAATTTAGCTATATCACGAAACCCGAAAATTTCCGGTGATATTTTTAAATCCATGTTGGTGGGACAGGCCATAGCCGAGTCAGCCTCCATCTTTGCCCTTGTAATTGCCATCCTGCTCCTGTTTTTGGATGTATCCGTAATCAGCCTTTTAAAGGCGGCGGCCCTTTTGGGTGCGGGTATCAGCATGGGTTTTGGGGCCGTCGGTTCAGGAGTGGGATCGGGATTGCCGGGGGGACAGGCCTGCAAGGGAATATCCAGACAACCGGCCATGAAGGGACGCTTGATGACCAACATGCTCATTGGGTCGGCCGTATGCCAGACGCCGGCCATATTTGCCATGGTAGTGGCACTGATACTCATGTTTATAGATTTTGGAAATGCGCCCTTAAATCCTACCTGGGCAGCCTTGTTGGGGGCCGGTATCAGCATGGGACTTGCGGCCATTGGTTCCGGATACGGGGGCGGAATGGCAGCCGGGGCAGGCTGTGAAGGCGTATCCCGAAATCCTGAGACCATCCCAAGTGTGACCACCGCCATGCTTGTGGGCCAGGCCGTGTCCCAGACCCCTTCCATCTTCGGTCTGTTGGTAAGTTTTATACTGATGTTCAAAGCATTTCCGGAAACCACGCTTTTGAGTCCTGCCATGGCACTTTTGGGGGCCGGCATCAGCATGGGCTTTGGAGGCATCGGCCCCGGAATAGGCAACGGCATGGCCGCCGAAGGGGCCGTAAAATGGATAGCCAGAAATGTTGAACACCAGGGTGAATTAATGCGCACCATGTTGATCGGGCAGGCTGTTTCTCAATCAACGGCCATTTATGCCATGGTGATAAGCTTAGTCCTGATCTTTGTTGTTTAGTACCTTAATTGTAGGTTTTTCGTTTTTTGTGGCAAAAAAATTATAAAACCATGTGATGTCTTTATGGAAAAGATGCTTGATGCTGGTTTCTGGATGCTGGTCTTTAAAAAAGGGAATTATCCTTATCTTATCCAGTATCAAATATCCAGCATCCAGTATCAGCTTGTTAAAACGATTAACCAATAACGCCTAATCGAGTTTTGACTCGATTAGGGTATTTCTTTAAGGAGGGATATAAAAATGGCAATTGAAGGAGCAGACATTGTTAAAGCAGCAGCGTTTATCGGAGCAGGTATTTCAATGGGCTTCGGAGCCATCGGCCCTGGCGTGGGTGAAGGAATGGCCGCAGCAAAAGCATGTGAGGCGATTGGCAAGAATCCGGCAGAGGCAGGTCTGCTGACCCGAACCATGCTGGTGGGTCAAGCCGTAGCCGAGTCTACCGGAATATATTCACTTGTTATTGCCTTGCTGCTTTTATTCGTTGTGTGATTGCTCAAGCGTATTTATGGAAGACAAATTATGGAAATTGTCAGCACCATAGCCCTTATTAGTATTAACGGGACCTTGCTTGCTCAGCTGATCTCTTTTCTGATCTTTCTGTGGATCATCAACCGCATTATGTTTCGTCCACTGCAGGGTGTCATGGCGGAAAGAAAAAGTTTTGTGGAGACAATCAAGCTGGACACTGCTGAAGCGGCCGCAGACTTTGAACGTCTGACAGATGAGTTGAACGCCAAGGAGTCGGCCGTTCGCAGGGAGGCCGAGGGACTGCGGCAAGAACGTGAAGAATTGGGAAGCCGGGAGGCTGCTGAGATTCGCGGCTCCACCAGACAAGAGATTGCGTTGATTAAAGAAAAAACTGAAATCGAAATTGCCGCTCAGATTGCGGAAGCCGGAAAACATCTGGAGGAAGAATCCGAAGCTCTGGCAATCAGTATCATGGAAAAGGTGCTGGATCGGAGGCTGGTTCCATGAAAAGAGTCCATACGCTGGTTTGGTTGTGCGGTTGCATTCTGGCAGGAGCCTTAGGTCTGCATTATTTAGGAGCGGTGGCCTGGGCCTCTGAAAAGCCTGGGGGCTGGCGACCCATATATGACGAGGTTCTGTTGTGGATTAATTTCGGGATCCTGGTCTTTATTTTTGTCAAATACGGCAAAAAACCGCTTATGAATTTTTTGCTGGGGCAAAAAGAAAAAATCACCCGGGATATAGCACGAATCGAGGAAAAGAAAGCAAAGGCTGTCGATAAGATCAGAGAGATCAACAAAATGCTCGATGAAAGTGACGTTCACTTTACCAGGATAAAAGAGCGGATTATTGAGCAGGGAACAAGGAGAAAACAAGATATTATTGCAGCTGCCCGCCAAGAAAGCCAGTATATGCTGAAAGATGCCAATCGTAGAATTGAAGGTTATATTCTCAAGGCCAGAAATGCGGTCAAGGCGGAACTGGTGGACAAGACCATTGAGCTGGTAATGGAAAGGCTTCCCCAAGAGATTACCGATGCTGACAACGAAAAATTTTTAAACGACTACCTTACCGGTACCCGAGCTGCATAAGTCACTGAGCGATGAAAATTAGCGTAACCGTTCAGAGGTTCAGGGTTCAAAGGTTCAGAGGTTCAAAGGTTTAAAGGTTTAATCAGGTAGAACAATTTGCTTTCCCGGATACGGCACTAAAATCCCAAATTCCAAGCACCAAATTACAAATAAATCCCAAATTCCAATATCCAATGACCGAAACCGATCCAGCCTTTCTTTCTTCAAGATCATAGAAGGGTTTGGAATTTTGAATTTTGGTCATTGTTATTTGTTTGAATTTTGTGATTTGTGATTTGGAATTTAATTTACTCTAGCAATTACAAGTTTAAATGGCGTGACCCTGTTCTGAACCCTGCACTTGGAACCGATCAGTTTATGAGGACCTAAAAACCATCTGCCCGCCTTCTACATCGGCTTCTATCTCGGCACCCTCTGCGATGTTGCCCTGGATAATCTCCATGGAGAGCGGATTTTCGATATATTTTTGCAAGGCGCGCTTTAAAGGACGGGCACCATATATCTGATCGTATCCTTTCTCAGCAAGGAACGTGCGCGCCCGACCTGAAAGCACCAGTTTTATGTTCATTTGCGCCAGCCGGGCTGCCAGTTGTTGCATCTGTATTTCCACGATACCGCCCAGTTGTTCTTGTGTAAGATTCTGAAAAATAATGGTTTCATCAATCCGATTTAAAAATTCCGGCTTGAAATTTGCCCGCAGGGCTTCTGTTATGCGCAGTTCCATCTCTTCACGCCGCGAAGCGCCCAGTTCCTGTATCCACTGACTGCCCACGTTGGATGTCATAATAATGATCGAGTTTTTAAAATCGACCGTTCTCCCGTGGCCGTCTGTCATGCGGCCGTCATCCAGAATTTGAAGCAATACATTAAACACCTCCGGATGCGCTTTTTCAATTTCGTCAAACAGCACCACGGAATACGGCCGTCGGCGCACAGCCTCGGTGAGGTATCCGCCTTCTTCGTAACCCACGTAACCAGGAGGTGCCCCGATAAGGCGTGATACGGTATGCTTTTCCATATATTCCGACATGTCAATTCTGACCATGGCCTGGTCGCTGTCAAAAATAAATTCCGCCAGGGCCTTGGCCAGTTCGGTTTTGCCGACCCCTGTAGGTCCCATGAAAATAAAAGATCCGATGGGCCGGTTGGGATCCTGGAGCCCGCTGCGCGCGCGGCGCACCGCATTTGAGATCGCCGCAATGGCCTCATTTTGCCCAACCACTCGCTTGCTCAGACGATCTTCCATATTGACGAGCTTTTCCCTTTCACCCTCCAGCATTTTGCTTACCGGAATACCGGTCCATTTGGAGATGACTTCGGCAATGTCTTCATCATCGACCTCTTCCTTGAGCATTTTGTTCTTTTCCTGAAGCCGGGCCAGCTTTTCATTGGCTTCGGCCAGGCCTTTTTGAAGTTTTGTGGCCCGGCCGTATCTGATCTCGGCAACTTTTGCCAGATTGCCCTCTCTTTCAGCCTGCTGTTCTTCAATGCCCAGCTGTTCCTGCTGTTCCTTGATTGTTCTGATGGTCTGGATCAAATCCTTTTCATGCTGCCAGTGGGCTTTCATTGCCAGGATTTCGTCCTGCATTCCGCTGATATCTGCATCAAGTTTTGCAAGGCGTTTTTGAGATGCAGCATCGGATTCTTTTTTTAAGGCTTCCCTCTCGATTTCAGCCTGGGTTATCTTGCGCTGGATTTCGTCGATTTCAGCCGGCATGCTGTCGATTTCGATTCTGAGCTTGGAGGCACATTCGTCAATCAAATCAATGGCCTTGTCCGGCAAAAAGCGGTCCGAAATGTAGCGGTTGGAAAGGGCTGCGGCCGCAACAATGGCCGAATCTTTAATCCTGACACCATGGTGCACCTCATATTTTTCTTTAAGTCCCCGCAGGATGGAAACAGTATCCTCAACAGAGGGCTCTGCCACCATAACAGGTTGAAAGCGTCTTTCCAGCGCGGCGTCTTTTTCAATATATTTTCTGTATTCATTTAAGGTGGTTGCCCCCACACACCGCAGGGTTCCTCTGGCCAGCGCAGGCTTTAACATGTTGGATGCATCCATAGCGCCTTCGCTGGCGCCGGCACCGACCAAAGTGTGCAGTTCGTCGATAAAAAGAATGATCTCTCCTTCGGCTTTTTCAATCTCTTTTAAAACCGCCTTTAAACGGTCTTCAAACTCTCCCCTGTATTTGGCACCGGCGATGAGGGCGCCCATATCAAGGGCGACCAGCCGCCTGTTTTTAAGTGTTTCGGATACATCTCCCGCCATAATGCGTTGAGCCAGCCCCTCGACAATGGCGGTTTTGCCGACACCGGGTTCGCCGATGAGGACCGGATTGTTTTTGGTACGCCTTGAAAGGACCTGTACAATGCGCCGGATTTCATCATCCCGGCCGATAACCGGGTCGAGTTTGCCCAGACGGGCAATGTCGGTCAGGTTGTGGCTGAACTTGTCAAGCGCCTGGTATTTTTCTTCGGGATTAGGATCGGTGATGCGCTGGGACCCGCGGATATCCATCAGAACCTTTAAAATCGATTCTCTGTTGATACCATTTTGGACGAGTATTTTACCGGCCTCACCTTCTTTTTGGTCGGCAACGGCCAGCAGTATGTGTTCAATGCTTACATATTCATCCTTCATTTTGGTCGCTTCTTGAAAAGCCGTATCCAGCACGGCTTTTGCCCGGGGAGAAAGATAAACTTCCCCAATGCCGCTGACCTTTGGCAGCCGGTCAATAGCAAGCGACAGCTCCTGGACGACAGCATTTGGTGAAATACCTAATTTACGCAGCATGGCCCCGGCGACCCCTTGTTCTTCATTCAGCATGACCTTTAAAAAATGTTCAGGTTCGATCTGCTGGTTATGATGCTCTGAAGCCAGAGCTTGAGCATTGTGAAT